>CAZNLZ010000072.1:0-7246 GCA_964574225.1 uncultured Muribaculaceae bacterium
GCTAATAAGTCGTTTAAGTTAGCAATCATTGATTTGAATTCTGGAATAAATTCGATTAAGCCTTCTGGAATTAAAGCAATACCAAAGTTTTTACCGTTAGCTGCTCTTTTTGCAACAATGTCAGCCATATAATCAACGATTTGTTTTAATGACATTTTCTTTTCTTCAACTTCTTCAGAAATTAAAGTAATGTTTGGTTGAGTTTGCAATGCAACTTCTAAACCAACGTGAGTTGCACTTCTACCCATTAATTTTACAAAGTGCCAATATTTTTTAGCTGAGTTAGCATCTCTTAAGATGTTACCAATTAATTCAGCATAAGTTTTTGTAGCTGTATCAAAACCAAAAGAAATTTCGATTTGGTCATTTTTTAAGTCACCGTCAATTGTTTTTGGACAACCGATAACTTGGATACCAGTATTATTTTTTACAAACCATTCCGCAAGTAATGCTGCGTTTGTGTTTGAGTCGTCACCACCAATGATAACAACACCTTTAATACCTAAGTTTTGGCAAACTTTTAATGAAGATTGGAATTGTTCTTCTGTTTCTAATTTTGTTCTACCAGAACCAATAATATCAAAACCACCTGTGTTTCTGTATGCATCGATGATTTCATCAGTAAATTCAATATATTTACCTTCGATGATACCTGATGGACCACCTAAGAAACCATATAACTTACTTTCTGGATTAGATTGTTTTAAAGCGTCATATAAACCAGCAATAACGTTGTGTCCACCTGGAGCCTGACCACCAGAAAGGATAACACCTACGTTTCTTTTTTCACAAGCTTCTTTTGTAGAAGTTGTTTTAAAAGTTACAACCGGTTTTCCATATGTGTTAGCAAATAATTCTTGAATTTGTTCTGCGTCTTTAACACATTCTGTTTTTGAGCCTTCAACCATTGTTAGATTGTTAATACCACCTGCTAAAGAAGCTGGTAATTTTGGTTGGTATTTTAATCTTTCAATTTGAAGAGAAGAAAGTTCTTTCATGTAATTCTCCGTTCTTTTTGTACCAATTTACAAAAAAATTGTACCACAAAAGCATTATTTTTTCGGCAACAGAGAATTTATTTAAGAGCCAACTCAATAGCACAAATCATACTATGAGGATTTGCAATATTTTTACCTGCAATGTCAAACGCTGTACCGTGTGCAGGAGATGTTCTAAGCACATTCAAACCAATTGTTGTATTAACGCAATTTTGTTGTTCTAACAGTTTAATAGGAATCAAACCCTGATCATGATACATGGCAATATAGCAATCATAATCACATTCTTTATTTGCACAAGTCGTAAAAAGGGCATCTGCGGGGAATGGACCTTCTATATTTACGCCTTTATTTCTCAATTCTTCAACAGCAGGGATTATTTGGGTTTGCTCTTCATCACCAAACATTCCATTTTCGCCGGCATGTGGATTTAATGCGCAAATTGCGATTTTTGGATTTTCAATTCCCAGTTGCGTTTTAAATGACTTTGACAACGTCAATATTTTTTCAACAATCATTTCTTTTGAAATCAAGAATGGAATATCTTTCAATGCAACATGTCTAGTTAACAATAAAACTGAAAACTTCCCACAAATAAATAACATTTCTGCATTTTGGTTTTCATTTGCAAGATATTGTTCTAAAACTTCTGTTTGCCCAGAATAATTATGCCCAGCTAATTGCATAGAATGCTTTGATGTCGGAGCAGTTACAATAGCACCAACTTTCCCTTCTTGTGCTAAATCACAAGCTTTTCTAAGCGCACAAAAAGCAAACTCACCTGCTTCTTCTGTCTCCATTCCAAACTTTATATCCTTTTTAGCATATGGAATTTCAACTATTTCATAATCTTTTTCTAGGGATAAATCAAATTTCTCGTCATAATATTCAAGAATATCTTTATTCGCAATCAAAATAACTTTTTCTTTTGGTAAATCTAAAAAATTAAGTGCCTTAATAGTAATTTCAGGTGAAATCCCATTAGGATCACCTAACGTAATTGCAATTTTTTTCATTATTTATCCTGTTCAAAATATCTAACAATATCAATTAAAGTATTTTGTGTTCCCAAATTTCCTGATTTTGTCACAACATACTGACCTTTAAGGTCAACACCTAACGGAATTGCAGGAGCAACAGTATCAATAATTTGAAGGTTCTTGCTTCCTATCGCCCTTAAACATTTATAAGAAGTTTCTCCGCCAACAGTAATTAAAATAGCTTCTTTTTGAGCCAAAACACTTCTTGTAATTGCAGCTAAATAATCACATATTTTAGAAATAAATGCCTGTCTTGAAAGTTCATGTTCTAACAACAAATCATTAAAGTGCTCAGGGTTCTCAATCAATAAAGAAGAATGAACAATTACAACATTATCTTTTACAAGGTTATTTGTAATTCTTTGAGCTATATCTTCAAAATCATTTGTAAAAATATTTTCTGGTTTGATTGCAATAAAATAAGTATTTTCTATACTATCATTATCTTGCAAACGTTTTATCTGTGCAGCAGTTAATTCTGTCGCACTACCAGAAACAACCAATCTTGGCAATTTAGGAAGTTCTGGAACTTGTGTTGTAACCTCACCATTATTTGGATGCCAAATTTTACTTAATGCTTGACCAGCACCAGCTGAACCACAAGGCAAAATTTTATATTGACTCTTTGTAAGCGCCAAAGCGATTTGTTCTAAATCTGTTGTATAAACAGCATCAGAAACAATAATTTTTGCACCTTTTGAAATCAACTCATTTAGTTTTGTCAAAATAGGTCCAGCACCCTTCATAACAACATCAAGAGTTATTAATCCAACCAATTCTTCTGAATGCTCGCCCAACTGATTTTTTACTAAATTCACAATACTTGATTCTGTAATCGGGCAAGATGGGTCACGAGAGAACTCTGTTCGTTGGATAGGAATACCCTTTAACAATTGATATCCGCCAACTGTTGTTCTTCCTTCATTTGGAAACGCTGGGAAAATAATTGCCGCATCATATTCTAAAGTTTCAACCATAGTTATTATTTCTTGCGCCACGTTTCCTCTAAGAACAGAATCTATTTTTTTATAAATATATTCAAAATTATATTCTTTAAAAATATTTTCCGCTGCCTTTTTAACACGCTCAACTGCTAATTCTGGCGCAACATTTCTTGATTCTGTTGATAGTGCAAAAACTTCTGTTTTTAAATCTTCATCAATAGAAATTTCTTCACCAAAAGCAACTTGAGTTTTACATCCTTGAACAAAGAACTGCAAAGATGTATCGTTTGCACCTGTTAAATCATCAGCAATAATACCGATATAATTTGATGTATTCATAATAAAAATCCGATTTATGCGTCAGCCTTGCTGCCTAATAGTCTCATAGAATTTGCACGAATAACAAAACGTTCTTTTTGTTCACCATCTGCTGCTGTCCATTTATTTGAAACTAATCTACCATCAACACAAACTTGACGACCTTTTCTTACATATTCACCAGCAACTTCTGCAGCTTTATCCCATAATTCAATATTGAACCAGTCTGTTGTTTCAGCTTTACTTTTATAATCCCATCTTGAAACAGCAACTGAAAATGTTGTTTTAACTTTGCCTGATTCAAAATATTTAACGTCTGGATCTTGTCCTGCTCTACCAACTATAACTACTGAATTCATAATTATTCCTTTTTTAACTACATGGAGATTATATATTAAATATTGCATGTTTGGCAAAAATTAATAAGACACTATTAAGATTTAATAATCAATAAATTTTTAGAATTTGTCATTTTAAATTTTTTCATTAATACCAATTCAAGAAGGGAAATAGACAACAAATGAATGTTTTAAATCAAAAGCTTAATGAACAGCAAGTCAAAACTAATGCTATAACAGAAAAACAAACAACAACTTTGGAGGAACAAATAATTCCTAAAAAGATAAACAAGAAAAAATTAGCCATTTCATTTGCAGCTGGTTTAGGAATTTCCGCAGCAGTTGTTGGTGGAATAATGTATAAACGAAAAATAGATACAAAATCAATTAAAAAATTAGCAGAAAATATAGATTTTATAAACTCAGATACTTTAGATGATGCAATTAAGTTCGGAAAAGAACACTTAGGAATAAAGAATTATAAAGGTTTTAAAGAAGCTGACTTAGATGTAGTTAATTGGATTAATGAAGGACTCGTTAGAGTAAACAACGCATCCAAAGGCAAAGCAAAAATGCCAAATGAAGTAATTTATGAAAACATTAAAGACATTAAAATTGCAGGGAGAATGAGTCAAAATGGAATTTTAACAATTTCTAAAAGCCATATAAAATTAATAAAAGACTCAATAAAAAGTTTATTTAAAGAAGACCAAGTTGAACAATGCGTTGCAACTCTAAACAATAAAAATAACTTTAAATATTGGGAAAATACCTTTATCAACATAGTTAATAAACATCCAGAAATAGCCAAGAAAATCGGGAAAGCGAATGTAACGTGTTCTTTTGGAACAATTTACCATGAAATGGGACACTTACAGCACTTAGTAAATACTAACTCTAACTTTACTGAAATAGAAACAAAGTACGCTGATTTATTTAAAAATTCAATTGAAACAGCGAAAAAACTTTCTGACTACGCAGCAACAGATCCAACTGAATTTGTAGCAGAATGTTTTACAAAATTATGTCATTCAAAACAACACGGCGGAAAACAACTAGAACCTGATATTTTAGAACTATACAAAAAACTTGGTGGATTTATGATATAGAAAATTTTTTTACAAAATCAATAGCTTCTTCTCTTGTTGTAACATTGCCAGATATTTGCGCTTCTTTTAAAGCATTGATAATTTCACCCAATTTAGGACCTTGTTTTATTTTTAAAAGTTCCATAATATCTTTGCCATCAATCAATTTTTCTAGTGGCTTGATATCTTTTCTTAACGCCAAATAATCGTTAAGAAGCTTTGTTAATCCATTAATATTTTTATTTACTATTTCTTCTGTAATTTTTTCGCCACGAGCAGAAAGTCTATCTGCCATAGCTAAAATAATTACATCAATAACAAATCCTTCCATCTTGCGATAAAACTTCATAAAGGCTTTATCAGTAACATCTTCAGCACTTACCAGACTTGAAGGATAAATATGATATTTAATTAATGTTTGAACGTACTGAATTTGTTTTTTGGAAAATTTTAAATCTTTTAGAATTGGAACAACAAGTTTTGAGCCAATCTCATCATGTTTAATAAAACGATGACGCCCAGTGTCTTCTTCTATTGTCCAGCAAGAAGGTTTACCGATATCATGCAAGAATGTTGCAAGCTTTAAAAATGCAAGTTCTTGTACAGAAGCATATTTTATAGTTTCCAAATGAGTTTTTATTTCTTCAGGGCTAGATTCATATATCATTTGAACTTGTCTAACAGACTCAATCAAATGATGAATTAAATCTAAATGATGATGAGAATTAGGCGGAATTGTTTTAACTTCCTTATAAATAGGGAAGATTTCCTCTAACAATCCGCATTCATCTAATTTCAAAAGAGCCAAATCACAATATTTACCCTCGAACATTTTTAAAAGTTCAACAGTTATACGCTCTTTTGCAGATACATTTATTTGCTTATAAAGTTTTTTTGATAATTCAATCAAACTTTCATCAATTTCAAACCCTGTTTTAGAATAAAAACGAAATATTCGTAATAAGCGAAGAGGGTCATCCTCAAAATTCTTGTCACAAATACCTTTAATTTTTTTCTTTTTAATATCGTCAAGACCACCAACAAGGTCAATAAATTCACCTGTTTTGATATTATATGCAATCGCATTAATTGTTAAATCACGACGTTTAATATCTTTTTCAAAATCATTTTCTATAGGCATTGTAATATCAATGTAATCAATTTTATTTTCAAGAACTATCCTATAAATTTTATTAATTGGGTCAAGTTCAATAAAATGCGCATTTAATTTTTCAGATAACTCACGCGAAAACTTTTCAACATCGCAGTTGCAAATAATTAAATCTCTATCTGGACTTTTTTTGTCCATTAAAACATCACGAACAAAACCACCAACAATATATGCGTCAACATCCTTTAAATATGGCTTTATTAGTTTTATAACAACATCGTTTTCTATTAAATTACGCATAGAAAACTCCGTTAATAACAGTTGTTAGTGCCGCAGTTAAGGCTGTATCTGCGCGATAAATCAAATTACCCAATGTAATTAATGGAATATTATTTTCTTTAAAGAAATCAAATTCTTTTTGCGAAAAACCACCTTCTGGACCAATAATTACAAGAATTGACTTTGTTTTATCAATTTTATTTTGTTTCGCATACTTAAAGAAATCACTTTGCGCATCACGTTCTGCAAAAACAATTACTTGGTCGTATTTTTTTACAACTTCACCAATTTTTGACATATCAAAAACTGTTGGAATATCAGCTCTTTCACATTGTTTTACAGATTCCAATGCTACTTTTTGCCATTTTTCAATTTTGTTTTTAATAACACTTTCTCTTACAGCACAATTATCAGTATAAAGAGGGATTATTCCTTTTACACCAAGTTCTGTCGCTTTTTGAATAGCACTTGTTTGCGCATCAGAGTTTAAAACACTTTGTGCAATATATAAATTTAATGGTAATTTACGTTCTGATTTATATTGATTTTCTATTTCACAGACAAAAAAATTACTTTCAATTTTACTTAGTTTAGTTTCGTATTGAATTTCGTTTTCATCAAGAAATAAAAGTTTTTCACCACATTTTGTACGCATAACTTTAATTATGTGTTTATATAAATCCTTGTCAGAAATTGTTATTTTATTTTCACTTACATCAATTGTCTTTATTAAAAAATGTGGCATATTAAAACCTCTTAAAGCAATTATACAACACTTTACTTTAGGAAGCGAAAATTATATGATTTAACTATGAAAACGATTTCAACAGAATTAATAAAGGAAGCTGTTTATAAGCTATGTTTTGAGGCTAATACCTGCCTTGATGATAGCATTTATTCTAAACTTTTGGCGTCTTATAATTCTACAAATGATAAAGTTTTGAAAGCTGTTTTGCAAAATGCAAAAATCGCATATGAAACAAAACTTCCACTTTGCCAAGATACAGGGCAAGTACTTATATTTGTTGAACTTGGACAAAACTTACAACTAACTGGCGAATTTATTGAAGTCGCCATAAATTCTGCTGTTGAAAAATGTTATATTGAAAACTTTTTTAGAAAATCTGTTG
>CAZNLZ010000073.1:0-7147 GCA_964574225.1 uncultured Muribaculaceae bacterium
AATCACACGAATATGTTTTTGAAGCTGAAGGCAGCTATTATATCGGTTTAACAGATTATGCGATTGAACAACTTGGAGATATTGTTTTTGTTGAATTACCAGAAGTTGGCGCAGAATACGCAAAAGGTGAAATTTTCGGAACAATTGAATCAGTAAAAGCAGCTTCTGAAATTTATATGCCAATTAGTGGTAAAGTTGTGGAAATTAATGAACAATTAATCGAAAAACCTGAACTATTAAACGAATCAGAATTTGATGAAATGTGGTTAATAAAGATTTCATCAGATGTATATGCTGAAGACAGCAAAGACTTATTAGATTACTCAACATATAAAGAAGAAGTACAATAGAATGAACAATTTTAAAGCTAATTCAGATGCAGTTATAAAAGAAATGCTTGCATCTATTGGAGAAAACAGCCTTGATGGTTTATATTCAATGGTAGATAAAAGAGCATTAAAAGATGAGCTTAAATTACCAGAAGGATTAAGCGAATTTGAAGTCCAAAAAACAGTGAAAGCAATTGCAAAAGAAAATGAAACTGACTATGCTTGTTTCATTGGTGGTGGTGCATACAAAAGATTCATCCCTGCTGCTGTTTCTCAAATTGCTTCTAGATTTGAATTCAATACTGCATATACTCCATACCAACCTGAAATTTCCCAAGGAACATTGCAAGTAATTTATGAATTCCAGTCTATGATTTGTGACATAACAGGAATGGATGTTTGTAACGCTTCTGTTTATGACGCTGGAAATGCTTGCGCAGAAGCAATGTTAATGGCATCAAGAATTAGTGGCAAAGATAAAATTCTTGTTAGCGAAAACTTGAACCCCCAATATGTGGAAGTTATTAAAACTTATGCTAATGCCGGAAACATTTTTGTTGAAATGGTTTCTGACATTAAATCTATCAACGATAAAATGTTATCTGGCGATTATGCAGGTTTAATAATTCAAAATCCAAACTTCTTTGGTTCGTTAGAAGAAATAAACATAGAAAAAAATCCAAAAACAATGCTTATTGCTTGCGTTGAAATGACAAGTGCTTCAGTTCTAACAAAACCAATTGAATATGGAGCTGATATTGTTGTTGGAGACGTACAATCATTTGGTAACACTGTATGCTTTGGCGGACCTTATGCTGGATTCATTGCAACTTTAGACAAATACAAACGCCAAATGCCAGGAAGAATTGTAGGAAGAACTTTAGATGCTGACGGAAAACAAGCTTTTACATTAACTCTTCAAGCTCGTGAACAACACATCAGAAGAGAAAAAGCTACAAGTAATATTTGTTCAAACCAAGGTTTAGCAATTTTAAATAGTGTTGTTTACTTGTCATTACTTGGAAAGAAAGGCATTGAACAGGTTGCTTATTTAAGTGCAAAAAATGCACATATTTTAGCAGAAAACCTAGTAAAGAAAGGATACAAAGTTGAAAATAAAGACTTTTTCAACGAATTTGTCCTAGAAGTTAAAAATGCTAAAACATTCCTTGATAAAATGAAACAAAATGGAATACTTGCTGGTCTATATTTAAGTGACACAAAGATTCTTGTATGTACAACAGAAACAAATACAGAAGAAGAAATTAATCGCTATATAGAATTAGCATAACAGGTAAGAAAGCATGAAAAAGATAGGGATACGTATAGAATATATTATTAGCGTACTTTTACTTTTTTTATGCTTTTTCTTATATTGGAAAAACATTGGTAATTATGCATTTTTAGACACAAATGAAACAAGATTTGTTTCAATTGCAAAAGAAATGCTATCTAATAGCGATTGGATAAATGTGAAACTTAATGGTGAAAACAATTTTAATTACCCACCATTGCTATTTTGGTTAGTAAATATGTCTTGTTTTGCATTTGAAAAAATTAGTGCAGAAGTTGTGAGATTTCCAATTTCATTAATAATAACTTTTGGAATAATTTTAATGTTTTCAATGCTTAGAAATTTATTATCAAAATCATATGCATTTATCATCACAATGATTTTTGCAACAAGCCTTGGAACACTGATTTTCTCAAGATTAACAACAACAGATATTATCTTCTGTATTTTTTCATCTGCAGCACTTTTATGTGCAGCAAAAACACTTTTCTCTCGTAAAAACAAACAAAAAATTTTAGTATGGATTCTTTCATATTTGTTCATTGCATTTGCAACAATGACCTGCGGTATTTTAGGTTTCATTATTCCAATGACTTGTATATTCGCAATGTACGCCTTTTCTGGAAATTTAAAAGAATTATTTAATCCCAAACATATAATACCAGGACTTATTGTATTTTTAATGATAACGTTACCGTGGCATATAATAATGATTAACAAACACGGTTTACTTTTTATCAAAGAATACGTCGATAATTGTAATTTCATAAAATATGCAGGAATAAAAGAATTTTTTACAGTTCTTGTTATATTCTTAACTGGATTTTTACCTTGGGCATTTTCTTTATCATGGGTAATTGGAGCGAAAGCAAAAGACATTATATCTTCAATAAAAGCATACTTTAAAGATAACTCTCAAATAAGGTTATATGATAAATGGCAAAAGTTAAGAACAACAGAACGTTTTATTTCAATTAATACTATCGTATTCTTTACTGCACTTATTTTTGCACTGTTATATGGTTCAAAACATACTTTTTCAATTTTATTCTTAGTATTTCCAGCCTCTTGCATAACAGGCTTTTATTGGTATGAATACATTGTTAAAAAGGAACACGATAAAAGTATTTTCTTTGCAACATTAATACCAAATGTAATTCTTATAGTTTGCTCTATTATCGGTCTTTTCGGACACAACTATATAAACACTCTTATTACACAAAGTTTAAATCAATTAATAGTTCCTTTGGTTATTGTGTTCTTTGTAATTCCAGTTATTGGAATTTTTGCAGTTTTATTAAAAGGACGTATAATTGCTTTTTCTACAAACATTATATTAATGATTTTTCTTTCTGGGATTTTAGCTCCTACATTTTTTAATTTTATGATTATAAATGGTGGACAAAACGACTTAATGAATTTTGCACAAATAGCAATAAAAGATAACGTAAAGCTTACTGCCTATATTCCATCAAGAAAACACAGCTTGACATATTATTATGATAATAAAGTAAACTTTAAACATAACAGCGATATTGACTGGTTAAAAAAATATTTAAAAGAAAATCCATATGATTATGTAATTGTTGAACTAAAAGATTTATGGACAATAGAAGAAAATAAAATTCCATATATGAGAATAGATTCAGGCAAAAGATACTGTTTAATTCAACATCGTCCTGAAACAATAAAAGAAACACAAAAAGAACCAGAAATTATTGTTTACTAATATGATAAAAAAAATACTCTTAAAATTGATAGAAATATATCAATCAATATCTAAATTAACACCTCCTGTTTGTAGGTTTTACCCAACTTGTTCAGAATATACAAAACAGGCAATAATGGCTCACGGTGTTATAAAGGGCGGTTTTCTTGGTGTAAAAAGAATTTTAAAATGTCATCCACTACACCCAGGTGGATATGACCCAGTTCCTGAAGTTGTAACAAAAAAATAACAAATAATTAGATTTTAGACAATTTTTACCGCATATATAACTTTAATTAAAAAGCAGGTAAAGTAAGTAATGTCTAATTTTATAAATTCAAAAAGTAAAAAAAATAGAATATATTTAGATCTACAAAATATGATTTGGGGGCTTTAATCACTAATGAATATAGGTTCTCAAATTGTATCAAAATTAGGTTCGCCAAATTCAAAGATTCCATTAGCAATAAAGGATATCTGCAATAGTGCTAGTTGCACATATTTTTCATATAATGCAGGCGGAGAGGTAGAAGGTAAAGACAGACTTGTTGACGAAATAGGAACAGGCGCACTTTGGCTGTTCGGAATTCCTACATACAAAAAAATTATAGACAATACAATTTTCAAAGGTGCAAAAGTAGATCCAAATATTGATGTAAGAATTTTAAAAGATAAATCTTACTTAAGAAAAGCAATTGAAAATGCACCAACAGAAGAAATTAAGAATACGCTTAAAAACTCTGCTAAAAATATAAACAAGATAAAGAAATTAAATATAATAAAATTCGGACTTTCTCTTGGTTTAACAATGCTTTCATACTTTGGTTTGACAAAATACAAACAAGCTATGACAAAAAAGAATATTGAAAAAGAATTTATGCAAAAACAAATGAAAGAAAAAACAAATGTTGGATATTACGAACATTTTGAAAAAAGTGCTGTTTTTGCTGATTTCAATAATTCAGAAAAGCAAAAAAACACACCTTCTTTCGGATGTTCTTCAGCAATAAAAGTTGCAGAAAACATAATGCTAAATCCTATCAAAAATATGATGGTATTAGATGGATGTATAAGCACAGAAAGACTTGCTCACTCAAGAACAAAAGGTGAGTTCAAAGAAAACTTGATAAAAGAAGGTTCATTCCTATTCTTTGTATATGGAGCAGACAAAGCTATTAAAAAGGGAATAAATTGGTTCTCAGAAAAAATACTAAACACGCCTATAGACTTAGATATAAACCTAATTACATCTGACTTAGCAAAAGATATTCTTGGCGATAAAAATACACAATCACAAATTCATTCATTTGCCAAAGAATTTGGAAAAAACACAGATAAAACAAAATTATATGATTTCATATTAAAAAATCAAAATCATCCTGTTGTAGAAGCTGCAAAAAAATCAGGTATTATATCAACTATCAAAGATAAATCTGGTAACATTTTAATAGATACTAGAAAATATATTGATGCAGATGAAATTAACAAATTAACAAACAATTTAGAAAAGTTCATAAAATCTCAAAAAGCATCAGATAAAACAGTAAATAAATTCTTAAATAAAATTAAGGGATTAAAAGTTGGTTCAACCTTTGCAAATATAGGAATTTGTTGTCTTGCATTAGGTTATATTGTTCCTAAAATGATGTATAAATCAAGAGAAAAACAACAAAATGGAAATAAAGATTTCCACGTTAAAACAGAATACGAAAAAGAACTAGCAAAAAAAAGTTTGTCCACACTTTAAATCAGTAAATAGATATGCTATAATTATAGTATAAGGAGTGTAAGAGGTAATGATTTCATCATACATGGCAATTCAAAACGCAGTGCTTGCAAGGAATGTTGCGACATCACAAATAGTGCAAAGTTCAGCAAATGCAATGTCTGCTTTATCATTTGGAAACAGCCAACCATTAAGACCTTCTTTCGCTCAAGCAGATAGATTTGAATTACAAAATAAAGCAAATGAAACGAAAGTTTCTTACCTAACAAAATTCATAGAAGCAATGGAAAAAGCTTTAGGTAAGAACATTGAACGTTCAACACCAAAATTTGGTGGAATAAATTACGAGGCATAATTACCGTTTCAACCAAATACAGTATGAGATTACCCCTTAATATGATATAATCAAGAAATAGGGGGATTTTACGATGGCACGCAAAAAAGAGCAACCAATATCATTAAAATTTATAATTTTCTCTGTAGCATTTATTATTGGATTGCTTGTGTACGTAACAAGCCCTAACGAGCTAAAAGAAATTCAAAAGTCAAAAACTTTTGAAGAAAAACTTGAATATACTAATAATAACTATAAGTCTCACTCTGCTTCTGAAAGCATCAAAAATAGACTTGAAGAAGAAGAAGCTAAGAATTCACAAAAATATCAAGTAAAAAAACAAGAAAAACAATATCAAGTAAAAAGCGAACCAAAAGAAGTAAAAAAACAAACAACAACATACGTTACAACAACCAAAAAAGCAGATTATCAAGAAGATACTAATTTTTATAATTTGCTAGATACTTTTAAAACATATACGCCAATGAGTATTACTTCAGCTGAAAACATGGTTAGAAAAATACTCAAATACAAAGGTTATCCTGAAAATATTGTAATAATAAAAGCAAACGACGGTAACGATTTAAAACAAAAAACTCAAGGAAGCTATATTGCAGCATACTTTAATTTTCAAACAGGCGAAATGCACTTAAATAAAGCAGCATTATACCAATTAAAAATAGAAGAGGTTGTAGCAATTATAGCACACGAACTTGATCACTTTGATAAAGTAGCACAAATTTGCAAATCAATGGGAACAGATGCATTTGTAAAAATGTTAAGCGACAACAATATGAGAGAGGTTAACTACACATTCTGGAACAATGCACAATCAAAGGCAAATATTGAAAATTTCGATTCTCAATATTATAAAGATGCGCTTGTTAGATATATAAATCAAGGGACAATTGACCTTGTAAGTTCATATTCAGATTTATACCGTTTATCAGAACATATGAGAAACCCACTTGAACTTAGTGCTTATGAAGTTTCTGATTTTATTTTCGACTACTACAATATAAAAACAACTGAAGGACCAACAAAAAAACTAGTTAAAAAATTCAATAGTTTAGATTGGACAATTTATAACTTAATTTCAAAAAATGAAATTATAAAAGATGAAAGAATTGCAATATTTGATTATTTCTTTATACACGCAATTGCAGATAGCAATCCAAAATACAAATCAGCATATCTTGATTGTGTACAAAACAGAAATGGAAATATGACAAATTTCTGGTTAGCTTTCGAACGAGATCATCAAAGTTTTTACAACAAAAACACACAAATGGATTCAACAACATACAATAGTATTATGAATTTGTTAGACAGAACTGAAAAACTTGCCGCAAGCGGAATAAGTACAGAGGGAATTTGTGATGCGCTAAAATTCAAAACAAATACATTGTATGCAAACCTTGTTTTCCCTAATGCTGTAAAATATATGAAAGCGGCAGCATCAGACTACATTGCATATATAAACAAAAATAAAATTTCAAAACCAAAAGAAGAACTACAAATGATTCTTTTGTTACTTTGTATCGAAAATAATTTATTCAAAAACAATACAACGGAAATTAACAATTTATATTACCTAGAATTTCCGGAAGAAATAAAAAAACATTATCCAGAACCAAATAGAAGTCAAAAGTTCCACTTTATATATAAAAACCCTGTTTTTATAAATATATTAAATAGCAGAAAAGCAACAAATCCAGCATTATCAGAACAAAAACTTTTAAGTGATTTATTATAC
>CAZNLZ010000074.1:0-7138 GCA_964574225.1 uncultured Muribaculaceae bacterium
ACGTGTTTAACCTCCTTATTGTTTTGAAAATATTATAACACAAAATAAAAAGACCACAGTTGTGGTCTTAGTGAAAATAACAAACAATAATTTGGATTGGGGAATTCTTTTTTACATCGTTGCGTTAACAGTTGCTACAGCGATGTCAGTTGCAAATTTTTCTTCGATGCCAAATTCATCCATTGCAACGCTTGTTATGTTATCTACTTTTGCTGCTAATATTCCCATTGATTCTGCAATTCTAGCTTCAGATTCTGGTGTAATATATTTTGCAAGCATTTCAGCTACATTAACAGATTTCTTTTCAGCAGGTTTTACTAATGCTGCATTATATCCGCCAATAAAGTTAAATACTTCATTTGGATTTGCTTGTTTCTGTTCAGCTGTCTCTTTTTTGTTTTCTGATTGATTTTGTGTTAATTCTTCTTTTGCTTCTTGTTGCTTTGCATAATTTGCAGCAACATTCCAGCCATTGATTCTGCTAACATTATTTTCCATTTTAAGGTTCCTCCTTATTGTTTGTTCACACACATACTATCGACATCTTTTTAATGAACTTTAGTTTTTTTTCATTTTTTTGGAGAAATTTTGTAATATTTGTTAATATTTCTTTTGTGGCAAAAAATATTTTTAGGCTTGTTTTATGTGTTGAAAGGAAGTTTATTATGCAAGTATCAAATGTTTCATTTGGAAAAATATATCAAGTTGTTGGCCCTAAAAAGAGTATGAGCGAGTTCCGTACATTAGTTGATAAAGAACAGACTACTTCTGGAAATAAAGCTTTTGTTTATAATGCGATAGATATTATTCCTTCTTCAAGCGAAACAGCTAGAAAGTTAGCTGACCGTGATCATTTCTTTGTTTTAACCGGCGACGATTATGAGGAAGAAATTAGAAATAATGAAAGAAGTTCTCTTCAATATCTTTTAGGCTGTACAGATAAAGTAATTAGTGTAACTCAAAACGTAAAAAGAGAAGCACTAGAAGTTTTCCAAGCAATTAAAGAGAATATATAAATCTTTTTTTGTTTGGTGAAAAAGTTTGAATTTTTAAATTTTTATCAAAAATGAGTTTTATAGCGTTGTGAAAATCTGTTCTATAGAACTCTTTTTTGTTGTCCTCTAATAATGAAATTGTATTTTCACTTGGATGACCATAGATGTTTTGACCTGTTGAAATTACGAATGTTTTTGTGTTATCTAACATTTCTTTGTTGATTGTGTTTATAGCTCCGTGATGACCAGATTTCATTAGGAAAATGTTCTCTTTGAAATTTTGTGGGAGTAGATTATATGTATTTATATTGCCATCACCCATAAATAGAACTTTATTTTTATTATCTTCAACAAGTGCGATGATAGATTTTTCATTTTCATCAACAAGCGATTTTGAGTTTGGTTTGGATAATGTTATTTTGAAGTTATTTTCATCAAGTATATTTATTGTTTCTATTACTGTTGTGGATTTTATATTTTTATTTTTTACATATTGAATGATTGAATTTGAAAGTTGAGTATCTTCAAAAGAGTCTGAAATATATAAATTATTAACTTTAATGTTTTCTAATATATCTATTGTTCCGCCGGCATGGTCAGCATCAAAGTGTGATAGAATTAGTCCTTCAAGTTCTTTTATTCCGTTATCTTTTAAATATTTTATGATTATATAGTTTGCTTGTGAGCTTCCTGAATTGTAAGCTAATTTACCTGTATCAATTAAATAATATTTATTTTGTGGTGATTTTATTAACGCTGAATCTGCATTCCCAACGTTAAAGAAAATTATTTCACCATTGTGTTTAATGCTTGGAATGAAAGTTAGAACAAATAAAACTAACAAAGTGATTATAAGCTTTTTATTTTGTTTAAAGGTTAAAAGAATTATTATTGCAAAATATATTAGAATTTGAACAATAGAAGGTTTTGTTACAGTAATTGTTGCGTGTGGAAGTGCGGCAAAGAAATCTGCAACTTTCACTATATAAACTAAAAATGGATTTAGTATGAAGTCTGCAACAAAGCAAATTTTATTGGCCAAAATTGGAATTAAAGCTAAAATAGAGCTGATAAAGCCTACGAAAGAAACCAAGCTTAAAACAGGAATTATGGCAATATTTGCAAATACAGAATATAAAGAAAAAGTATTGAAATAGAACATTTGTAAAGGTGCAGCATAAAGCTGTGCAATCATTGGTACCATACAAGCACCTAATGTATAGTTAATCGCTTTATTATTCAGATTAAAATTGATTAATGGTGCTGTGATAATAAGTGCAAATGTAACTAAAAATGATAATTGGAAGCCAATATCATATATCATTAGTGGGTTATAAACTAACATTAAAAATCCAACGATAAATAACAAAGATAACGTCGAAGTATTTTTATCAATTAGTTTCCCTATAAGAATTAATGTCAGCATTAAAAATGCTCTGATGATTGGTGCGCCAAATCCTGTCATACAAGTATAAACGAGGATTAATAGTATCCCCATAGAAATAGAAAATTTATAATTGAATCTTAGTGTTTTCGCAAAGAAAAACCAAATACCAAAAATTAAAGTAACATTCATTCCAGAGGCTGCCAATATATGGAAAATGCCTGACTTGATGAAAGAATCTTTTGTGTCTTCATCTGGGTTAACAGCATCATCTCCAAAGATAATTCCGCCTAATATTTCTATCATTGGAGATTGAATGTTTTGCTTGTGAATAGAAAGAATATTGTTTCTAGTATCGTTTAGTTTTCTAAGAAGTTTCCCATTAAAGTCTGTCGCGTGTGATAAAACTTCCCAATTAGAATCAACATATAAAAGAGAAAACGTGTCTTTAATTTGCAAGTATGTTGCATAATCGAATTGTGAAGGGTTAGTTGCTTTTATTGGTGCTTTTAATCTGCCCTTCATTTTTATTGTGTCACCGATTTTTATTTTTTTAATTTTATCTTGGCTATCATTAATTGTTACAAGGGTTTTTGCTTTTAAATTTTTGTATGTTGCATCTTCAAACTCAAGCGAATTTGCGCTAACGAAAAATTTTGTTCTATTTTCAATGCTATTAGATGGGATAGAAATAACTTTCGCATTTAAAATCACGTTATTTTCTGTGAAAGGCGTTAGGTCATCATCATAATTGACTTGAAAATATGTATTAGTAAAACCCGCAATTATAATGGCTAAAATAGAAATGAAATATTTTATTGAAAAAAGCTTTTTTACTATTTGGAGTGTGCAGATTAACACAAAGGCTATTATGCCAAACCAAATGTTTGTAAATGAAGCTAAAATCCCAAAGATATACAGACAAGAAAATAATATTATTTTTGTCTGTTTGTTCATTTTGCTACTCCTTATAATTAAAAGCCCTTACTTGATGTAAGAGCTTTTTTAATTATATCATTGTTTTTCTTATTTGACTTTTTGATCTTTCGATATCTTTAATTCTTTTTTCAACTGCTTTTACTTGTTTATCAAGAACTTTTCTTTGTTCTTTTATTAGTTGATATTGAGTATCTATTTCTTGGTATTTAGATTTGTATTCTAACAATTCATTTCTTAGATTTACTTGTGCGCTATCAAGTTCAAATAATGCATTGTTGAAGTTTGTTGATTGTTCTGATAATGCGTCTTGAGCTAAGTTTGATTGTTTTTGAATATTAGATGTAATATTTTTATTTGCTTGGAGTTGAGCTGTTGGTGTTGTAGTTGTTGTAGATTTTACTTGTGTTGGTGGTGTATATGCTGTTGGGTCAAAAACCATACCATTTGCATATGCGCTGCCAGCTACTACAAATATTGCCAAAGCTGAAATTATAAAATTCTTTTTCATATCCTAGTTCCCCTTACTAATTTATATATAAGTATTAAAACATTTTTTTAATGGTTTCGACAATCGTATATATAATTGATAATTTCTTTTATAAGTTTTAAAATTAAGTAATGCGCGACTTTGTAAAAAATTTAAAATGTGAATATTCAGAGAAAATAACGGCTCTATTACAAAAACGAGTTTCTTTTGCGCTAAGTGGTATTACAAATTGTTCAAAGCTTTTGTTGCTTGCTCAATTGCTATTAAAGAATAAAAAGAAGGTTATTTTTGTCACAGAGACAGAACAAAGTGCGTTAAAATTTCAAAATGATTTAAAAAATCTTTTTGAAGAAGAGGCTGAAATATTTCCATACCAAGATGGTTCTATTTATGATACAAATTCAAAAAATTTGTATAAATATGCCCGTCAAATTCAAATTTTACAAAATCCTAATGATATTGTGATTGTTCCACAGAAGGCTTTATTTGAAAAGTTTCCAGATAAGGATTTTTTTAAAGAACATTCAATTAGAGTAAACGTTGATGAAGATATTGATATTCAAGATTTTGCTCGTAAGTTGGTGACACTTGGTTATAAGCGAAAAACTCTTGTTGCTGATGTTGGAGAATTCAGCATTCGTGGAGATGTTATTGATATTTTTCCTTTGAGTGAAAATCCATATAGAATTGAGCTCTGGGGTGATACTGTTACAGATATAAGAATTTTTGATAATACAAACCAAAGAAGTATTATAAAGGCAAAAGAGGCATTTATTCAGCCTATATATAAGTTTGTATTGCCAGAAAATGAAGACTATTTTGAAGGAATTGAATATTATGAGCAAAACTATAATGCTGATTTAGCTATTTTGCCTCGTTTGATTTCTAAAGATTTTATATTCGTTTTTGATGATTATACTCAGTTCAAATCTCGTTATGAGCAAATGGATGAAAATCTTGAAAAACAGTATGATGAAAATATTAAAAGTGAATTAACAAAAGAATTGAAAGCTAAAAATCATTTATCTTTAAAAGAATTTTTGACAACGGTTAGTGGTTTTCAGAAAATATATTTTGATAACTTTTTATCTGACGAGTTTGATATAAATATAGAACTTTCAACAGAGTTAATTCCTTATTTTGCCTCTGGATTAGATGATATTGCAAAGTTTATAAAAGAGAAAATCAAAAAGAATTATAAAGTAATTGCGGCAAGTGATTATAAAAATAGAATTGAAGAAATTCTGAAAGAGTATGAAATACCTGCTGATAAGGTTGATATCACAAATAATATTGTTTTGGCAGGTAGCATTATTGAAGATTGCAAATTGGTTGTAATTACTGATAAGGAATTTTTCAATAAACGTTCAAAAGATATTACTGGTGTTAGATATAATTATCGACGTGAAAATCTTGATTTTATTGAAACATTAAATGATATCAAAGAAGGTGACTATATTGTTCATATGGTGCACGGAATTGGTATTTTTAAAGGTCTTTCAAAACAAATTATTGATAATGAAGAAAAAGATTATTTGACTTTAGAGTATGCAAAAGGTGATAAATTGCATATTCCTGCAGAGCAAATAAATATGCTTTGTAGGTATCGTGGTTCTGGCAGTGTTCTTCCACCATTATCTAAAATGGGTGGAAATGATTGGAACAATACAAAAACAAAGGTTAAAAAAGCAGTTGAAGATGTAGCTAATGATTTAATTAATTTATATGCACTTCGTAAATTATCGCAAGGTTTTGCTTTTGAACCAGATAGCGTATGGCAATATGAAATGGAAGATTCTTTTGGCTATACAGAAACTCCAGACCAGATGAAAGCTATTGCACAAACAAAAGAAGATATGGAATCTGATAAGCCAATGGATAGACTTATTTGTGGTGATGTTGGATTTGGTAAAACAGAAGTTGCAATAAGAGCTATTTTTAAAGCAGTTATGTCATCAAAACAAGCTGCAATTGTTGTTCCGACAACCATACTTGCTATGCAACATTATCAAACAATAGCTGAACGTTTTAAACCATACCCAGTAAGGGTGGAACTTTTATCTCGCTTTAAAACAGCAAAAGAGCAAAAAGAAGTTATTAAAAAACTAATTTTAGGCGAGGTTGATGTTGTTGTTGGTACGCATAGGCTACTGCAAGATGATATTCAATTTAAAGATTTAGGTTTGCTTGTAATAGATGAAGAACACAAATTTGGTGTGGCGCATAAGGAAAAACTAAAAAGATTAAAAAAGAATATTGATATTCTTACAATGTCAGCAACACCAATACCAAGAACGCTATATATGTCATTATCTGGCATAAAAGATATGAGTATTATTAACACTCCGCCAACAAATAGGCTTCCTGTTAAAACTTTTGTGTCTGAATTCAAAGAACAAATTGTTAAAAATGCTATTAATTACGAAATTGAGCGTGAAGGGCAAGTGTTCTATCTATATAACCGAGTTGAAAGTATTTATGAATTTGCTCAGCAACTAAAAGAATTATTGCCAAATATTCGCTTAGCAGTTGCGCATGGGCAAATGGACAAGAACTTGCTTGAAAAAATTATGACCGATTTTTTAAACAAAGAATATGATGTCCTTCTTTGTACAACGATTATTGAGTCAGGTTTAGATATTCCAAATGCAAATACAATGATAATTCATGATGCAGAACGTTTTGGGCTTGCGCAATTATACCAAATCAGAGGGCGTGTTGGCAGAACAGATAGACAAGCTTTTTGTTATTGCTTGTATAAAAATTCAAAAGGTCTAACAGCTGATGCTATTAAACGATTGCAGTACATAAAAGAATTCACAACTCTTGGTAGTGGATATCAAATTGCGATGAGAGATATTGAAATTCGTGGAGTTGGTAATGTACTAGGAACAAAACAACATGGACAAATGGTTAATGTTGGCTTTGATACTTATTGCCAATTACTTGAAGAAGCTGTTGCAGAAATTCAAGAAGGAAAAGTTGTTGAATATAAGCCGGCGATTGTTGATATTAATGTAACTGCATATATTCCAGATGAATGGGTTGGTTCAAAAGAACAAAAAATGATTGAATATAAGCGTTTAGCTGATGTTAAATCTGTTGCCGAACTTGAAATTATACAAGCAGAGTGGAAAGATAGATTTTCTAAAATGTCTGAACCAGTTGAAAATTTAATTAAGCTTGTCAATTTAAGATTACTAGCTACCCAAGTGGGTATTACTCTTATTAGAGAGGTGGATAATTCTATAAGGATTTATACAAACTTATCTAAGGGAGAATGGAATATAATTAGTACGAAAGTGGACAAAAATATTACGAAATATATTAAAT
>CAZNLZ010000075.1:0-7049 GCA_964574225.1 uncultured Muribaculaceae bacterium
TAATCAGAGATTTCTTGTTTGAAGAAGAAAAATCATTATACTTAAATACAGGAAACGAAGATTTAACTGTTACATCATTTACTGAACTTCAAAGAATTATTGAAGAAAGGGGTAAAAAAGGTGTTGGTATTCAACGTTTCAAAGGTTTAGGTGAAATGATGCCTCAACAATTATGGGAAACAACAATGGACCCAGCAAACAGGACATTGTTGAAGGTTACTATTGAAGATGCAATGCTTGCAGATCAATTATTTGACATATTAATGGGCGATAACGTAGAGCCAAGACGTGAATTCATTGAAACAAATGCTGTTTACGCAACAAACATTGATACATAGTTACGTAACAATGAGGTAATTAATAGTGGGTTTTATAATAAAACTGCTAAAATTAAAAATAACAAAGGTGTTTATATTTCTACTTATGGTAGCATTTATAGCATCTTTGTATTTTTATCGTGATTGGTATAAGGTTCAATACAATAAATGTGTTGGTTTTTACTATGTTCATCAAGGCGATAAAGCATACAGAAACGCAAAATATCAAACAGCAGTTGATAATTATAAAACAGCACTTAAACTATATCCGGGGCACTCTCGTGCGAGTTGCAACCTAGGGAATATCTACGTAAGTTTTGAAAATTACTATGAAGCTGTTAATGCATACGAAAATGCACTTAAATATAGTCCTAATTTTATGGTTTGCAGAATGGATTTGGGTATTATTCTTGCTGAAAAAATGGCTGATTACGATAAAGCCATTCAAGAATACGGAAGAGTTATTAACTCTAATCCATTCACCATTAATATTCCATTTGTTTTCAACAATAAAAAAACAACTCAAACAAATCGTGGCATAGCATATTACAATATGGGATTAGCATACAGAGGTAAATCTGTATATATGGGCGATAAAACAGGCACTTCTGTAAAATACCTAAAAAAAGCAAGAGATTCTTATATTAATGCCGAAAAATATTTAAAAAATGATTTTGATAATACATATAATTTAGCATTTACAAATCATCTTATCGGCGACTATTACGAAGCAGCAAAAAAGTACTGTGACGCCATAAATATACAACCAGAAAATTATGAAGCACACTATAACATGGCACTTCTTTTAAGAACAATGAATATGAATAAAGAAGCCTTAGAAGAATTTGAAAAAACAACTCTGCTTCTTGATTATTATAGTAACGACGAAAAAACAAAATATATCTACGGAATCATAACAGAAATCAAAAGAAGAATTATGAACGAAGGTGGTTACGACTATTTACGTGATAGAGTTGACGTTACTTCTCTTGGACAAGACGATATAACATATTCTCACGGAAAAGTGGTTGTATCAAAACAAAAAGAATTCAAAATGAAAGATTTGCTAAAATGCAGATATAGAAAGAAATTTGAAGAAATCTAAAATGGGAAATTATAACGCTAATCTACAATTCTTAAACGAATTGGCAAATATACTTAGTAAAAAGATATCTCCAGTTACAACGATATCTTCAATTAGCAAACTTTTTAGAAACTATCTCAAAATAAATAGGCTAAATTTTGTTATTTGGGATGATAACAATATGATGCTTAAAGATTTTGTTCAAGACTGGAAATTTTATGATGATGATGATAGTTCTAAATCAATAAATTTTTCCTACACAAACTTATCCATAAAAAATGGAACAAGATTTTATTTTAATGGTAGTGAATTCGATTGCGAAATAAGAGAAAATCACTTAACAGACATCAAAGATTTAATTGAAAATCCAAACACAATTTTATATCCATTAGTTGCAAATGGTGAGGTTTTTGGATTGATGAATATTGAAACAGAGCAAAAAGATTTTAAAACTGAATTTTTTGAAATTTTAAATATCTCATCAAAACTAATTTCAAGTGCTATTACAAACTATCTTTTAAACGAGCAAATGGAAATCAGTTTGAATTTCTATAAAGCAATGAAAGATATTGCAAAAATTATAGAAAGCCAATACGAACTTTCATACATTATTCCACTAATCGGTGAAATGATAGACCGATTTATGTCTTCTCATTTAATTTATATATTTATTCATAAAGATAATAAATATAAACTTGTTTGGCCAAGTGCTTGTAAAGACAAAAATATTCATTCACTTTTAGATAAAATCACAGAAAAAACAGAATATGTTATGAGTGAAAACTCTAAAATAGGGATTTTCCCTATTATGAATGAAGAAAAAAATATTCTTGGTGCAGTTGTTGCATATAGTAATATCGAAAAGCTTTTACAAAAAGATATTGATTATTTATTACAACTTACCAGACAGTCTGGAATGACAATCCAAAGGGCAAATATGTATGCAGAAGTTTTAAAATATGCAACAATGGATGCCCTTACAGGATTAAACAACAGAAGACAATTTGAAACTCGTTTAAAGCAAGAAGTTTCAAACAGCAAAAGAAACAATACACCAATGTGTTGCATGATGCTTGATGTTGACTATTTCAAAAAGGTTAATGATACGTATGGACATGCGGCTGGCGACTGTGTATTAAAAGATGTTTCTGAAATTATAAAATCAGAAATTAGAGAATACGATATTGCTTGTCGTTATGGAGGAGAAGAATTTTTCATTATTCTTCCACAAACAAATATAAAAGAAGCAAGCCTTGTAGCACAAAGACTTAGAAAAGTAATTGAAGAATCCAAAATGGATATAAAGGAAGCTGGACTTGAAGATATCTCATATTTAAAAGTAACAGTTAGTGTTGGCGTTTGTGCTTATGAAAGTACTATGAGCGCAAATGAAGTTGCACATAAAGCCGATAAAGCATTGTATGAAGCAAAAGAAACAGGACGTAACAGAGTAATTGTTGCGTAAAATTTAAGGAAATAAGAATAGTTTATGAAATTTTTAAAATATATATTAATTACATTAGCAATAATTGTACCTTGTTCAGTTGCAATTCTAATTTATAACGATAAAATTACTCAAGATTCACCAGTATATTATAGACAAGGTGTTGAATTTTATAATAATGGCGACTATCAAAATGCATACTACAATTTTGGCAAAATAAATAAAATTAGTCCATTATATTCAATGGCACTATATAAACAAGCAAAATCCGCTCAAAAAGTTGGCGATTTATCTATGGCCTCACTAAAATACAAATTATTTTTAGACAAAAATCCAAATTCTATTTTTTCTGAAGCCGCACGCTATAACCTAGCAAAATGTTATTTTTATTTAAAAAAATATGAAGACGCTAAAATTTTATTGCTAGAATCAAAAGAAAAAAGAGAAAAAAAATCTTATGGAGAAGATTACTATCTTGGTCTAATTGAAAAATCAACAAACAAAAAATTAGCAGCAAAATATTTTGTTGAATATCTAAAAGAAGATAGAGACGATAAAACAAATGAACTTACCGCAGCAGAAGAACTTTCTTCATTAGGGAAAGAACTAAATAATGAAGAAAAACTACTTTTAGGAAAAACTTATTATGAAAACGATAAATATACAAAAGCGTTAGAGTTCTTCTCAAAAATGCCAATAAATGAATGTTGGGATTACCTTGTTTTATCAAATCACTATGCAGGGAACAAGGTTGTAGCTAAAAAGCTTATTGAAAGCGGATTAGCTTTATATGCATACAATGCAAAAGAAGAAAACTTAAGCAAAATTTATGATATTTATACCTCTTATATGGTTGGTTCAAAAATAAAAAATTGGAACCAAATGCTAAATATAGTTCAAACAAATAAATTAAGAGGTGAAGATTACGTTCTATATAAAGTTGCTGGAATTTCATCAAAAGAAAAAGCCCTTCTACTATATAAAAGAATTGAAGAAAAATTTCCTGATTCTAACTATGCTCCAGAATCTTTGTGGAATGTATTTTGGGCAAATTATAAAGTAAAAAATTACAGAAGAGCAGAAGAATTAGCAATTAAACATTTAAAGACATATAAAAATGTAAATTCGACAACAAGAATTGCGTTCTGGCTTGCAAAAACAGAAGAAAAATTAGGTAAAACTTCTGAGGCAAATAATATATACTCAAAGATTGCAGCAAAATATCCAGATGATTACTATGGCTTAAGAGCAGAAGCAATAATCAACAAGGATAAAGATTTTTGGACAACTAACAAAAATAACAAAATCCCAAAGAACAACGACAAAATTGATTTCCCAATCACATTGTCACATCTTGATATAAAAGATTTAAAATTGATAAATACTTTATTTGCAATGGGCGATTATGAAATTTGGTTAGATGCAAACTTTGATAACAAAATTGTTGAAAGTTGGTTTGAACTAAGAAAAGATAAGAAAACACGTTCAGCAGTTCTAGCTCGTGATGCAATAAAAGATATGGACGTTAAACCATCATTTTTAAGTGCAGCTTATAAATTGGCATACCCAAGACATTGGGTTGAAGAAATAAATATAGCTGGTCAAAAACTTGAATTAGACCCTTATTTCATCATTGCGTTAATAAAAGAAGAAAGCCATTTTGACGAACACGCAAAAAGTTCATCTAATGCAGTTGGCTTAATGCAATTAATGCCATCAACAGCTAATTATATGACATCAAAATTATCAATTAATATTCCTGTACTTGCAGACTTAGATAATCCAAGAACAAACATATATCTAGGCTGTAATTATTTAAAATATTTAAAAGATAGATTCAATGATGATTTGCTTGTAACTGCAGCATACAATGGTGGTGAAGGTTCAGTTAATAAATGGGTAAAAAACTATAATACAAAGGATTACGACGAATTTATAGAAAATATCCCTTATGATGAAACAAGAAACTATGTAAAAAAAGTTTTCAAAAGTTACCATTTGTATAAGAAGATTTATAAATAAATTGAGAAAATCCTTGCAATGTTTCTTTTACTCAATATGACCATATTATGTCATTCTGAGGCTTTTGACGAAGAATCGCAAGTTCTGGATAAAATGACTATTGTTGCGATACTTCGTTTCACTCAGTATGACGAATTATTTAAACACATTACAATTACTACAAAAAACTATATGAAAAACATAAAAATATTTGACATTTTCAAATATAAAATATTGTAAATTCATGGGAGATTTCAAAATTGATAACTCCTATCATTTATAAGGGTTTCGCTTTTATATAAATACTTTTTATATCTAAATATATAACTCTGATATATTTACAAAGTCAAAAAAAAGGACTATTATAAATAAACTTACGGTTTTAAATGAGAGAATAAAAAAAGCCGAAATTGGGGTAATGTAAAAGGAGATTTTATGAATAGGATTGTGAAGAGAGACGGGTCCATCGTCACTTTTGACTCCCAAAAAATCGAACAGGCGATTTTGAAGGCAGCAAAAGTAACAAAAGAGTTTACAGAAGCTGAAGTATCAAAAGTAACTAACAAAGTTATTTTAATGGCTCAAGAAATTGCAAATAAAAAAGAGTCTAATTTAAAAGCACCAACTGTTGAAGAAGTACAAGACGCAGTTGAAATTGCACTTTATTCTTTTGGTTATACACAAACAGCAAAAGCATACATCTTGTATCGTGAACAAAGAACAAGAATCAGAGACTTTGCTGCTGGTTTAAACAATGATATGGTTGATGATTACTTACAACAATTAGATTGGCAAGTAAATGAAAACTCAAACATGTCATATTCTATTCAAGGATTAAACAATTATATTGCTTCAAATGTAAGCAAAAACTATTGGTTAAACAAAATTTATCCTGAAGAAATTAAAAATGCGCACTTAAATGGAGATATTCACATTCACGATTTAAACATTATCTCTGTATATTGTGTTGGCTGGGATTTAAAAGACCTTTTAATGGAAGGTTTTAGAGGTGTAAAAGGTAAGGTTTCAAGCAAACCTCCAAGACACTTTAGAACAGCATTAGGACAAATGGTAAATTTCCTATACACAATGCAAGGTGAATCTGCTGGCGCACAAGCATTTTCAAACTTCGACACATTGCTTGCTCCATTTGTAAGATACGATGGTTTAAACTATGACCAAGTAAAACAAGCACTACAAGAGTTCGTATTTAATATGAACGTACCAACTCGTGTAGGCTTCCAAACACCATTTTCAAACATTACCCTAGACTTAAATGTTCCTTCATATTACGCTGACCAACCTGTTATTATTGGTGGTGAATATATGGAAGAAACATACTCTCAATTCCAAAACGAAATGGATATGATTAACAAAGCCTTCTTTGAAGTAATGATGGAAGGTGACAGTTTAGGTAGAGTATTTACATTCCCAATTCCAACATATAACATCACAAAAAACTTCAATTGGGATAACCCACACCTTGAAGGTTTATGGGAAATGACAGCAAAATATGGTATTCCTTCATTCTCTAACTTCATCAATTCAGATATGAACCCAGAAGATGCACGTTCTATGTGTTGTAGATTAAGAATTGACAATAGACAACTTGAATATAGAGGCGGCGGTCTATTCGGTTCTAACCCATTAACAGGTTCTATTGGTGTAGTTACAATGAACTTACCAAGAATTGCTCACCTTGCTAAAGATAGAAATGAATTCTTAAATCTATTAGCAGACAGAATGGAGATTGCAAAAACTTCATTAGAAATCAAGAGAAAATTGTTAGAGAAACTAACAGATAACGGTTTATATCCATATACAAAATTCTATTTAAGAGATATTAAAGCAAGATACAATGTTTATTGGAAAAACCACTTTTCAACTATCGGTTTAATAGGTATGAATGAAGCTTGCGTTAACTTGTTTGGTAAAGGTATAGATACAGAAGAAGGTCAAGAATTTGCTCTTGCAGTTATGGACTTTATGAGAGATAAAATTCAAGAATTCCAAGTTGCAACAGGCAACAACTATAACTTAGAAGCAACTCCTGCAGAAGGTACAAGTTATAGATTAGCTAACCTTGATAAAAACTTCTCACAAAAAATTATTTGTGCAAATGAAGAAGCATATCAACAAGGTGCTGACCCATATTATTCAAATTCAACTCACTTACCTGTTAACTATACAGATGACATCTTTG
>CAZNLZ010000076.1:0-7002 GCA_964574225.1 uncultured Muribaculaceae bacterium
TATTGTTTACAATTTTAATTGTATCAGTAATGACAACTGCCTGCATTAATAATTTTGCTATACAAGAATTAAACAATAAAGCTGCAGCATATATGGATAAAGGTGACACAGAAACAGCAATCTGTCGTCTAAAATCTAGTCTTGATTTAGATGCTGAAATTTATCAAACACACTATAATCTTGCTGTTGCATATAATACAATCGGAAACTATCACGATTCTATTGCAGAATCGAAGAAGGTTCTGGAATTAAAACCTGATTTTGCTGAAGCACATTATACTTTAGCAATCGCAAAAGAAGAATTAGCATATCAAATTATAAACAAAATGCCAGACGAAAATGGCTATACCCCTGAACTAACACTAGACGAAATTTCTGACTTTAACAATTTGGCTCAAGAGTCAATCGACAATTACAACACTTTCCTTGTTAAAAAAGTTGATGCAGCTGAAACGCAGCAAATCAACGAAAAAATTGCTGAACTAAATGGTAAAGTAAAAGAATTTACTCAAAAATACGATGAAATTTCAGCACAAAACCAAGAACAAATTTCTCACGAATTAAATAATAGTTCAGAAGAACAACCAACAGAATAAAATGTTTAAATCTCCTGGACACATTGCATTTAGTATTTTTTCTTTAGATGTTCATTGGTATGGAATAATTATGTCATTATCCATATTATTAGGTTTATTTGTAATTTTTAAAATCAGTAAAAAATTTTTTAAAGAAATAACAACAGATACAATCTGTGACTTATCCTTTTACTTAATAATTTTTGGTTTAGTGAGTGCACGATTATATTATGTATTATTAGATTTACCATATTTTTTAAGACATCCATATGAAATACTGGCAATATGGAATGGTGGAATTTCAATACAAGGTGCAATAATTGGTGGTATTCTTGCAGGCTACGTTTATATAAAAGACCATAATCTAAATTTTTTAAGAACAGCAGATTTATTTTCATTTGGATTAATAACTGGGCAAATATTAGGTCGATGGGGTAATTTCTTTAATTCAGAAGCTTTTGGACTGCCAACAATGCTCCCTTGGAAACTTTATATTCCATACACGCTAAGACCTTTAGAATATAAAATGTATGAATATTTTCACCCAACATTCTTATATGAATCAATACTAAACATATTTGTATTATTAACAATGTTTTTAATTCTAAAAAAACAAGGCGAAGAAAGAAAAAATGGAATAATCTTTTTTTCATATTTAATTTTATATTCAATTGTTAGAATGATAGTCGAAACAATTAGAACCGATAGTGTATTAAATATAGGCATTTTCCACGTTGCACATATCGCTTCAATATTATTATTTATAGTAGGTCTATTCGGTCTTTACAAAATTTCTCGCAACTAATTTTTGTAATATAATAATTTTATGAAGAAGAAAAAGTATATTTGGTTTTTTGAAATACTTGCTTGGCTATTGATTTTTTCAATAGGTCTTTTTGTTTTCATTTACAATACATCAATAAAAAATAATGTTAAAAATTCCTTTTACATATTTTTTGATGACGCAGATGGATTAGTCAAAGGCTCACCAGTAAGACTAATGGGAATAAATATTGGTTATGTTAGAGATGTAAAAATCTTTGATAATAAAGTATTTATCTCATTTTTAGTAACAAAAGAAAATATACAAATTCCAAAAAGAGCAACAGCAACAATAGAATTTTATGGACTTGGAGGTTCTACATCCCTAGAATTAAACCCAGCAACATCATCTGAAGACTCTAATGAAGAAATGATTCTACAAGGTGAATCATATAGAGTTCAGGATTTTTGGGACGGTCAAAAGCTTGTATCAAACGTACTAATTGATATTTATGGTGGAATGGGACGTACAATCCAAAAGGCAGACTTATTAAATAATAAGCATTTATTGAAACAAAGTGATTTAGTAAAAAGTTTCACAAAAGAAGCAGGAAAAATTAATACAGCTCAATCTGTAATCATATACAAATTAACAGAGAACACACTTGATTATGTAGAAAAGAAAAAAGAGGCAATAATTAATGAATAACGTTCACGTTGTAAACCATCCACTATGCTGTCACAATTTAAGCATAATAAGAAATAAACAAACAACTGCTGAAGTTTTTAGAAATGCAATTAGAAGAATTACTTATCTACTTTTCTACAAAGCAACAGAAGACTTGCCCTTAGAAGATATTTTGGTTGAAACACCGTTGGAAACTTGTAATGCAAAACAATTAAGCAGTAAAAAAGAAATAATTATTGCACCAATATTGCGTGCAGGGTTAATTTTTTCTGATATCGCAAATGAAATTATGCCTTATGCAACTGTAAGACACATAGGAATGTATAGAGATGAACAGACTCTAACACCAGTATGGTATTACAATAAAATACCTATCGAATTTGAACATCCAGAAGATAAAATCATCTTATTGCTAGATCCAATGCTTGCAACAGGCAACTCTGCAATTGATGCTATTCGTTTGTTTACAAGCAAAAATGTTCCACAAGAAAATATTAGATTTGTAAGCTTAATTAGCGCACCAGAAGGCTTAGAAAAAGTACAAAAAGCATTCCCAAATGTAAAAATAATTACAGCAAATATAGATAATCATTTGAATGAACACGGTTATATTTGTCCTGGACTTGGCGATGCTGGCGATAGAATTTTTAATACGGTAGAAAATTAATGTTTTATTTTGATGATTTTCACGGAAAGAAAATATTAAAATCAACATTACTACAAGATTACAACTGTTTTTTTACAACAAGAGAATTTGTATTAACACCTTCAAATAGAGAAGATTTGATAGACACTGCAAAAGAGAATCGCAACGTTCTTGAAGAAAAACTAAATTCTAAAATAACAACAGCAGAACAAACACACAGTGACAATGTTGAAATAATCCAAAAAGATAATTATTTTTACAAAAATACTGATGCATTAATATCAAAAATAGAAAATTCTATTTTGCTGATGAATTTTGCAGACTGTGTACCAATAATTCTATACAGTAAAAAAGATAATATTGGTGCAATAGCCCACGCTGGCTGGAGAGGAACAGCAAAAAATATAGTTGAAAAAACTATAAAAAAGATGGATATAAACCCTAAAAACATAACAGCATTAATTGGACCTGCAATTGGAAAATGTTGTTTTGAAACAGGAGAAGATGTTTTTAAACAACTTATTAAAGACGAAAATGAAAAAGATTTATATGAAACAAAGAATGATAAATACTATATAGACTTAAAAAAAATCAACTACAAGCAACTAAAAAAAATGGGAGTAGAAGAAATAGACGTGTGTAGCTATTGCACATGCTGTATGTCTGATATATTTTTTTCATATAGAAAAGAACTAGGGTTAACGGCAAGACATTCTGCCATTATACAAATAAAAAGGGGATAAAAATGTCAGTAATTGAAAAATTAGCAATCATTTCAGATACAATCACAAAGGTTATGAACTTCGTATTATCTAACGAAACTGTAAAGCCTGACTTTGAAGAATATCTTGCAACTTTATCAGCAAAAAACGCTGACAGAACTAGAATTCAGGCACTAATTATCCCTTATATTTTTGAAAGAAGATTAACAGAAGAAAAGAAAACAATAATTCAATTGTTTATTGATGCAAATAATGATTTATCAAAAGAAGAACAAGATATTATAAAATGCTTAGAAAAATCAATGTCATCAGTATTTGAAGTTAGAAGAGTTTTAAGCAATGGTTTTGAACTATATAACCTAGTAGATGAAAGAATGTATAAAGTACTTTCTCTAGTAAAGATGAATAATTTTAGAGGAATTACACCAGGACAATTCGCTCTATGCAGAATTTTTCCAATGAATAGTGAATTTTATTTACTTGAAGTTTCAAACGTATTATCAAGCATAAATAAAGATGAAGTTTATAAATACGCAATTGCAAGAATAATTGAAAAACCAGAAGATGCATATGAACATAATCAAAAAAAATTAGAACAAATTGAAGCACTAGTTGAAAACTTCGGCAAAAAATTCCATGAATGTTTCGCAAATGATGAAGTAATTACAACAAACATATATGCAGATAATTTAATTAACTTATTTAATGTATATTGCGACGAAGATATTATGCCTGAGAAAGAAGAATTTGAAGCAAACATAAAACAAGTTGAAAATAACAGATATTTTACAGTTTCAGATTTTAGAAATTCATATTCTGATTTTATGGAAAAATCACTAGAAGGATTTTCTTCACACTCTTCAGTATATGATATTGGAATTCTTTACGATAAAGAATTAGGATTATTTGTTTTACCATTTTATCAAACATTTTGTAAGGTATATGAAGTTGAAGATTACAAAACAATTCAAGGATATAAAGATTGTATTAAAAACTTCTTTGAAAATGATAAAGTACCAGCAAACATAATTAAAAAAGTTGCAACTAAATACAAAAACTTTATGACAAGAACAAATGAAATATTAGAAACAAACTACACACTTGAATCTCTATTAGATTATTACAAAGCAGATTCAGTTGAGAAAAAAATCTTTTCATCTGCAAGCGTACTTTATTCATCTAAAATTTTTGAAGAAATGATGAAAGTTGTTTCTACAAAAGAAACAAAATCTGAAAATGCAGATATTGATTTTTCTAACGTAGGCAGAAACGATAAATGCCCTTGCGGTAGTGGTAAAAAATTTAAAAATTGTTGTGGTAAATAATAAAATTTATTAACAATAGCTCATAAAAAGGCAATTTAGCTTCTTGAATTTTCTTATATATATAAACAAAGGTAAGGAAAGTAAAGGAGAATTAGTTATGAATATGAGACCAATGGGCGGATTAGTAAAACCACCAAAAACACCTGGAATTATAAAACCACCAGTAATGTCTGGTAATGTTAAACCACCAATCAATTTTCCAGATATGAAGCCACCATTCAGACCAATGGGCGGATTAGTGCAACCACCAACTCAAAAACCAACAATTAAAGAAATATTTGCAAAATTGCCATCAATTTTAAAGAACAAAAAAGTACAAATGGCAGCTGGTATCACAGCCGGCGCTGCAGCAATTGCAACAATCGGTACAGTTATTGCAAATAAAATTAAAAAATAAGAAAATATACAAATTTACAAAGACCTCTCAATTCTATATAATAAAAGAAATTGAGGGGTCTTTTTATGTACAAACTATACAGCGCAACCATTGAATTAACTAGAAAATGTAATGCAAGATGTAAACATTGCATTATAGACGCACTATATGAGAAAGAGAATGAACTATCAACAGATAGAATTATAAGATTACTGGAAGAAATTTCAGATGAAGGATGCACAACTATTGTATTAACAGGAGGAGAGACCTTTTTAAGAAAAGAATGGCCATTATTTGTTCAAAAAGCAACTGCACTTAATATGCAGATAGTTATGATGACAAATGGACTAAAAATCGATGATGAATTAATAAAGATTTTAAAAATGTACAATGTAAGCTTAGGTATAAGCCTAGATGGGGCAACTGCAGATACTCACGATAAAATAAGAGGTGTAAAAGGAATCTTTGATAATTTCACAAAGGTAATGCAAAAGCTTAAAAAAGCAGGAATATATGTAGGTATTGCAACAACCGTAATGAAATCTAACTTTGACGAGCTTGATAAAATCAGAGATTTATTAATCAAATTAAAAGCAGATTCTTGGCAACTTCAAATAGTAAAGCCAAGTGAGCGACTTCAAGATGATGAAATTTTAACAGAAGAACAATACTATCAACTTGCACAAAAAATTGTAGAATACAGAAAAAAATACAACAAAAAAATAGAAATTGTTGAAGCAGATTGTATTGGATACAATTCGACATTAACACCATTTTTATCAATTCAAGAATGGCGTGGATGTGAATGCGGAATTTATTCAGTTAGCATAGAAAGCGACGGCAATGTAAAAGGTTGCCCAAATATGAATAATTCAGAAGGAAATATAACAGATAGACCATTTAAAGAAATATGGCAAGACCACAATTCTTTTGCGTACAATAGACAGCCTCATAAAAAAGAACTACTAGGCTATTGCAATGAATGCGAACATAAATTTGTATGTAGAGGCGGTTGTCCAACAAATCCTACAACAAAAGACAATAAAAACACATATTGCCTACATAAAATAGAAACAGTTGGAGCAGATAAATAAATTTTATTTATTATTTTTGAAATAATCACAATACTTGCAAAGATTACATTTTGAGCAATCTGGCTTTGTTGGCTTGCATATGTTTTGTCCTAAAGTAACAAATAAGGTATTAATATCAGACCAAGATTTTTCAGGTAAACCATTTTTCAAAGCAAATTCAGTTTCTTCTGGTTCTTTTGTTGAAACAAGTCCTAAACGATTAGAAATTCTATGAACGTGAACATCAACGCAAATACTAGGAAGACCATACCCTTTTGCTTGAACAAGGTTAGCTGTTTTTCGACCAACACCTTTAAACTTTACAAGCTCATCTATTTCTTTTGGAACAACAGAATTATGGTTATGATAAAGTTCATATGAAATATCTAAAATTTGTTTAGCTTTATTTTTATAAAAGCCAACAGGATATATCGCTGTTTCTAAATCTTCAAGTTTTACTGATAAAAAATCTTTTGGAGTTTTACCAAGTTTAAGCATTCTCATAGTCGCAGGATATGTGGTTTTATCATTAGTTCTAAGAGATAAAATACAAGCAATTAAAACAATAAATGGGTCTTGAACACCTTCCATAAATTGAACAAATTCGGTATATGGAAGATTCATATCTTTTATATTATTTATAATTTTATCAAAGTTTTTAATCATAGAAAAATTATACCAAAATTGAAATTTTTGATATACTATAAATATTGAATTTGGGATAGGAAAAGGAATTTTTATGTTTGAAAAATATTATTCAGAAAGAATTAAAAACACACCATCATCTTTCATAAGAGAGATTTTAAAAGTCACACAAAATTCTGAAATTATTTCA
>CAZNLZ010000077.1:0-6978 GCA_964574225.1 uncultured Muribaculaceae bacterium
ATTTGAGGATTAGCCTTGTTTGTAAATTGGCTCGGAATAAAACTATTTGGAATTTCAGATGCTAGTTCTTTTGCTTTTTCAATGGCACCTTTCATACCTTTTGTCCCCTCAGTTAATACAAGCTCTGCACCATAAGCCTTTAAAAGATTACGCCTTTCAACACTCATCGTATCTGGCATGGTAAAAATAACACGATAACCACGTGACGCTGCAACCATCGCCAAACCAATACCTGTATTACCACTTGTTGGCTCAATAATAACCGATTCAGAATTCAATAAGCCTTTCTTTTCTGCATCAATAATCATTGCATAAGCGATTCTATCTTTAGCACTACCAGCAGGATTAAAATACTCTAATTTTGCAACTATCTTTGATTCTAACCCATTAACTTTTTCAATATTCTGAAGTTGCAAAAGAGGTGTTTTTCCTATTAAATCAGTTATTTTTTTATAAATTTGCATAACAACCTCCTTGTCAAAAAAGCAATAAAAAAGAGCCTTAGCGGCTCTCTATTTAAATGGTGGAGGATAGGAGACTCGAACTCCTGACATCCTGCGTGCAAGGCAGGCGCTCTACCAACTGAGCTAATCCCCCGCTTGGGAAATCCTTTGTATCTCGGACTTACAAGATTATATTATCACGTCCAAAAAAAAAATCAACACCTTTTTACAAATTTAAAATATAAAAATTTTTTATTTTAAAGTGCTTATAATTTTCTTTAATTTTTCCTTCTCTGATTTTTCAGCAACAAGCTTCAATGTTGATTTTAAAAGAGATAATGCGGCTTTTTTGTTTCCATTTAAAACCAAATAATCAGCATACTCTTGTACATATTCAACATTTGTTGGCGCTAACCTTTTTAAAATAGAGAAATTAGCCAATGCTTCTTCACTATTATTTTTGTTAATAGAACATTTTGCCATGTAATAACGATATTCAGGATTTGAAATATCAAGTTCTGCAGCTTCTTTAAAATATGAATATGCCTCTAAATAATCTTCTAACTGATAATATGCCATACCAACCCACGCATAATTTTTTTCATCTTTAGGATCGATAGAAAGAGCTGTTTTATATGCTTCAAGCGCTTTTTCAAAATTATCAGCATTATAGTATATGCAACCTTTTATAAAATAAACTTCTGAAGAATTCATATCAAGACTTAACGCTTTATCAATACTTGATAAAGAACCTTCAAAATCACCTTGTACCATACAAACTTTAGACATTAAAACATAAGCTTGAATATATTTATCATTTTGTTCTAAAATTTCCGTACAAAGTTCAATAACAGCTGGTATTTCAAGAATATTCAAATAATTTTTTGCTAATTCATATTTGTACTCAAGTGAAGCTTGATTAAGTTCAACTGCCTTTTCACAAACATTAACAGCCTTTTCCCAAAAACTTAATTTTGAGAAATAAACAGATTGAACATAAAATGCAAAGTCATCATTATGTTCTATTTCATCTAATTTTTCAATATATTTTTTTGCCTGAGCAACATCATTTTTTTGAATTAATAACTGAGCTTTTAAGGCAATTGCAGAAACAGAAGACGAATCTAGTGTCAAAATATAATCTACCAAGTTTTCAGCAAGAGAATACTTTGAATTTGTATAATACAAATATGCTAGCGTGTAGTTATACAATACATTTTCAGAATCAATAGTGACAGCCTTACAATAACTTTGTTCAGCTTCGCCCATAAAACCCTTTAATGAATATGCAACACCAAGTTTATAGAAGTAAACTGCTTCTCTTGGATTCAAATTTACAGCATAAGAATAGTATTCAATTGATTTTTCAATATTCTTTTTCGCATAACTAATTTCAGCAAGTAAATAAAAGACTCTATCATCTTCACAAGACTTTAAAAGTTCTAAACATAAAGTCTCAGACTCAACATATAACTCTTTTTCAAACAATAAGCGAGCCAAACAATAGCCAGCATCAATATTATTTTCAGAAACAGCATAAGACTTATTATAATATTCTTCTGCTTTATCAACACAGCCTAATTCAGAATATGCAGTAGCAACAAAATATAAAATTACACTTGATGTAATCTCAACCTTTGTACTTTTAAAAAGAGAAATCAATTGTTCATATTCTTTTTGTAAAATCAAAATAGGAAATAGTTCCTGAGAAACCATTTCTTGTTCATAACCATTATTATAAACATCCAATAGCAATTCTTTTGCTCTTTTTGTATCATTAAGCTTTTTGCAAAGAAGTGCATAATTATATTTGGCAGAATCACATTCATCAGCTTTTTCAATAATTTGCTCATAGAAACTTGAAGCTCTATCATATTGACACAAATTTGAATATAATAATGCCAACTCGCCCATTATTTCAACACTAGAATTGTCGATTGCCAAAGCCTTATAAAAATAGTCAATAGCCGTTTTATAGTCGCCTATATCTTTGTAATCAAAACCTTTTTTTATAAAATCTGTTAAATTTTCTCTGTTCATTATCTTTATTATATTTTTAACGGCAAAAATAGTAAAGCAATTATTTATGTTGTTTTAAAATTGACACTAAAAAAGCGAACAAGTATAATAGGAATAGGCATTTGAGGGTATAATAAGACAAGTAATGAAATTCATTTTAGACAAATACTACGAAAAAACTCAAGGTTTTTATCCGTTTTTTAAATATTGCCCCAAAATATACTGGGAACATTATTTAAAAAGACGAGCTTTTGATGTTTTAGGCTATGACTATAATTGGGAAAACCCAAAAACTCTAAATGAAAAGATAAGATGGTTAATTTATAATGAGAATTTAAGTTTAAAAACAAAATTAACTGACAAAATTCTTGTAAAAGCATATGTTGCTCAAAAACTAGGCAAAAACCACACTGCTGAACTATATGGTGTTTACAATAATTTTAATGAAATAGATTTTGAAGTTTTACCAAATGAATTTCTTTTAAAAGTAAACTCTGGCTGGCAAATGAATTTATTTGTTAAAAACAAAGAAAGCTTGATAAAAGAGAAAAAAAAAGTAAAAAAAATAACCGATAGATGGTTAAACACAAATTTTGAATATTTCAGTCTTGAACCTCAATACAGAAATATTAAACGAAAATTGTTAATCGAACGGAAAAGAGAAATCAAAACTGAAACATACAGACAAGATATTAAAGTTCATTGTTTTAACGGGAACCCAATACTAATAGAAGTTGTTCACAAAAACTATGTACAATTTTTTGATACAAATTGGAACTTACAAGATTTCACGCACACTTCTATTTTGTACAAAGAAACACAAATGGAAAGACCAGAAAATCTAGACGAATTACTAGAGTATAGTAGAATTTTATCCGCCGAATTTTCCTATGTAAGAGTTGATTTAACAATGGACGATGAGGACATACACGTAGTGGAAATGACATTCACACCACAAAGTGCAATGATTCCATTTAACACAAAAGATGCAGACATAAAACTCGGAGAAATTCTTAAAATCTAACAAAAAAGGTAAAAATATGGATAATACAAATAAAAAAAAATTAAATATTTTATTTCATAGTTTTGGAACGGTTGATCACGCAATAATAAGAAGTTTCAAAAAATCACCATTACTAAACAAGATTTTTTTAATTGGAAATAATGCAAACCCTATTGAAGAAGTTGAACATTTAGGTTCCGCTAAAGAATTAAAAATTAGCGATTTAAAAAGGCTAGTAAAAGAAAAAGAAATAGACTTTTCCATCTGTTTTCACGAGTTATATACAATTAGAGGGCTAATTGATTTTTATCACAACGAACTTAAGATTCCTGTATTTGGCTGTCCTCGACAATGGTTTTACCTTGAATATTCAAAACAAGTTTGTAAAGACTTTATGAATTTACATAATATAAAAACTGCTGAACATATGAATATTTTAGACAAAGATGATGTGAAAGAGGCAGTTAAACGCTTCGGCCTACCTTTAGTTATCAAAAATATCTTTTTAGAAGGCGGTTTTGGTTCACACATCTGCAAAACAGAAAAAGACTGCAAAGAGCAAGTAAAAAAATTACTTAAAACTTTTAACAGCTGTATTGCTGAAAAATATTTAGAAGGAAAAGAAATAACACAGCAATATATTTGGGATAAAAATAAACTTATTCCATTTAAAGCAGTAAAAGATTTTAAAAAAGCCAAAGTTGGGAAAGAATATATTAATACAGGAGGATTAGCCTCATACACACCTGTTGAACTAACAGAAAAAGAGCAAGAAGAACTTGTAAAATATAACGCAAGACTAAGTGAAATTTTTACAAAAGTAAAACCAGACTTCACTGGTATTTTCTGTGTTAATTTAATGTTCGTTCAAGATGAGCTATACACTTTAGAATTTAATATGAGACCTGGCATTACAGAGTTCGAAACAACATTAGAAAATCTTGATTGTGATTTGCTTGAAATATTTTATAAAGCAACAATTAAAGAACTTAAAGAAGAAGATATAAAATATAAAAGCGGAAAAACTGGTTGCGTGGCAATTGCACATAAAGACTACGTAAAACAAAAAAGGGGAACACATATCGCAAAAATAAATATAGAAAAACTAATAGAGAATAAAACTAACATCGTAAAAAATTTTAATTTTGCCAAAATAATTGATAGTAAAATAGCAAAAATAAGCAAAAACCATCGCATTATAAACTTTATTAGCACGGACGAGAAAGACCCATTCATTGAAATATACAAGCACATAGAAGAAGTTAAAAATAGAGACTTTATGTATATAAGTAGAGAAGAAATAAAATAGCCACAAAATGGAGAATCAAAATTGAAAAAATTACTAAGATATGAACAAGCAAAATGGTCGATGCCTTTTTTATTATCAGGAAATAGTTTTTTTATACCCTTAATCTACCATTTAGCAGAAAAACAGAATACAACCATTGAGTATGCGTATGGTTGTCCTCGCTGTGCTTGGGCTGGGGGCAGAGTTTCCAATATAAAAATGAGTGGATACTCATTCTTAGAAAGAATATTACAAAGAATAGTTGATTATGGAACAACACCAGCATTCACATTCACAAATATTAGTCTAGATAAAGATGCATTAAAAGATGAATATTGCAATAACTTATTAAAAATAATTGATTCTATTGGCGCAGAGATAATTGTTGCTTCTGAATTATTATATGAACACATAAAAGAAACTCACCCAAATATAAAATTATGTTGTTCCTTATTGCAAACAAATTATTCAGACATAAAAGATATAGATGAAGTTGAGCATATAAATAAACTTATTGATAAATATGACAGAGTCGTAATTAGACCAGAATTTGTAAAATATACACCAGAACGCTTATCAGAAATAAAAGATATTTCTAAAATAGAAGTTTTAGTTAATCAACATTGCGTTGTAAATTGTGAAAATTCAAAAATTGACTTTAAGTTAATGGAATTATTCAACAAAGGCATTTTAACAATAGAACAACAATTAAAAGCTTCTGGAAAAATCTGCCCAAAAAATTTCAGAAAAGAAACAGATAGAACAGAACTTACTCACGAACAAATTCAAAAATGTCTAGATGCCGGAGTAACAAAACTAAAATTACAAGGAAGAACATACCTTTTCGATGGTGTTCTAGAAGACTTATTTGAGTACTTTTTTACTTCTGAAATTGATAGAAATGAATTGAGAAAAGAAATTGACTCATATATGGCAAAAACATTACAAAATTCAGTAGATTTACAATTATATGCACTAATTAGCAAAATATAATCAAATAAATTTTTATTATAGATGAAGGTTTAATACTAAATTGTGGTATTATGTATATATAACAAAAAATGAGGAAAGAAAATGAAGAATTTTTTTGGTAACCTTTTTAACAATAGCGATAACGGACAAAACGAAGAAATCATTATTAGTGATGATTTAATCTTAGATGATGTATTCAATATGAGTGATGAAGCTGATGTTGTGGCACTTGCTGGCGATAGTATGACTGCAAATCCAAACGCTTGCAAAGCATCGTCTTAAGATTAATAATACAATATCGTTATGGAAAAACGATTTGAAATATGTTCTAAATATAAACCGTCAGGTGACCAACCAAAGGCAATAGAAAAGCTTGTGAATGGTCTAAATGACGGTTTTAACGCGCAAACATTACTTGGTATAACAGGCTCTGGTAAAACATATACTATCGCAAATGTAATCGAAAAAGTACAAAAGCAAACACTTGTTATTGCACACAACAAAACTTTAGCCGCTCAATTATATAACGAGTTTAAAGAACTTTTCCCTAATAATGCCGTTGAGTATTTCATATCATATTATGACTATTACCAACCAGAAGCATATATTCCACGAAGCGACACTTATATAGAAAAATCAGCAACAATTAATGATGAAATCGATAGACTTCGACACAACACAACAAGAAGCTTGTACGAGCGTAATGATGTTATTGTTGTTGCTTCAGTAAGTTGCATTTACGGGTTAGGCTTACCAGAACAATATTTAAGTAGTGCATTAAAGATTGAAGTTGGGGATGAAATTGATAGAAATGCATTTTTGCGTGAACTTGTAAAAATACAATATAATCGTAACGACGTAGAGCTTGAACGTTCTACATTTAGACCTCGTGGCGATATTATTGAAATCATGCCTGCATACGAAAAAATGGTAACTAGAATTTATTTATTTGGAGACGAGGTTGAAAGAATAGTTAGAATTAATCCTGTTTCTGGCGAGATTTTAGAAAATTTAGATTCTACAGTAATTTTTCCTGCCGTTCACTATCTCTCTGATGAAAGTGAAAAAGAAGGCACAATTGCACTAATAAGACAAGAAATGCAAGAACAAGTAAAGAAATTCGAATTTGAAAATAAATTAATAGAAGCCCAACGAATCTATCAAAGAACTAATTATGATATCGAAATGATTAAAGAAATGGGTTATTGCAGTGGAATAGAAAACTATTCACGAATAATAGAAAGAAGAAAAGC
>CAZNLZ010000078.1:0-4435 GCA_964574225.1 uncultured Muribaculaceae bacterium
GTAGTGTAAAAGACTACCAGAGGTATTGAGAAATACCTGCTCGGTAAACTCCGTTCGGGTGCAAGATTGAATTAAAGGCTAAGGTGACCCGCCATCTTTAGAAAAATCGCTTGAGAAGTAGGGCAACCTACTTACCAGATAGATGATTGCTTAGAAACAGAATTCGGCTTACGAGATGCTCTCATTTTTTAAAAAATATCTTCACAGTTTTCTAATGTAATACCTTTTTCTCGCATATAAGAAGTAATTTTTTCGATAGCTTCTTCATTTTCAGCGTGAATTGGGAACTGTTTCATTGCAAGCTCACAAATATCAGTTCTATCCTCTTGACGTCTTGGAGGAATAGCTTGTTTTGCAACACTGGTTGTTAAATCATAACGACGTTTTAAATCTAATCTTGATTGAATTTTAGGAATATCAGATTCATAAATTTGACGACCAGAAGCTCTATCAGTTAGAGCAATGTATGCACTTTCAATTAAAAATCTTTTTACGGCTGTTTCAATTTCTTTAATAGACTCATAAGCTCTTTGAGAAATTGACTTACCACCTAAATCAACAACGTCAGTTCTACCGATTAAGTCTAAAAGTTGATATTTTCTTTCTAACATTTTTTTATGAACTTCAAAACCTGCACGAATTGTTGTTGGCAAAGAAGGATTTGTTGAAATAGAAGACGGAACACCAATCAAAAAGTTAGAGTCATCATCAGGGTGAATAAGCAATGGTACAGGCGGATATAAAGAATCGCTTGAAGAAATATTTACCTTATATTGATTAGCAAGAGTTTCTTCAAAACATTGTACTATTGGTGGACGTTCTCTAAATTCAAGACATGGTTTACAACCATAACCTTTTTTAATAAAACAATCTTGGTTTGGATACTCTTGAGCAATTTCATTTAATAAAAGAGCATCTTTAGGTTGAAAACGAGCAGGGTATGAATCTTCTTTATTTCTACCTAAGTCAACACTATAATCAACAAAGATTCCTTTAAATGAAACTTTGTTATTATCGGCTTTGTGATTAGAGTTATTGTTGATTTTAGGGAAAGTTCGTACCGTATTAGATACAGTAGATATGTTCATACTATACTCCTTGATGTAGATTTGAAAAATAAACATTTAAAAATTTGCGCTTAAATTAAAAGTTGTAAAAAAAAATTAACATTTAGTAATAAACTATCAACTTATTTTCTGTCGAAAGTTTAATGCGTACGATAAGGCTAGCTATATTCATGAAAATAAGTTCATCTTTCAACAACAAACAAAGGAATAATATTCCGCAATCATTTAAGGGTGTTCCTCCTACGTACAAGAAAATTCCAGAAACAATTGGAAATATTGGAAAATTGGCAGGTGAATATGTTCGTGCGCCAGAACAGAAATTGTTTATGGCAACAACAGCACTCATGCTTGTTCCTCTTATAGACTTAAAATTTGCGGAAGAAGACAAAAAGGTAGATACTGCAATAAAATCCGCCTCAAAGACAATTGCGGGTGGAATTACTGGGGTTAGTATTCGTGCTGCTTGTGTATCACTGGCAAAATCACTCATTGGTTTTGAGCCACATAAAACAAGTAAAATTAATATGCACTTACTACCAAAAGCTGCCGTTGACTTATACAACATTGACCCAGCTAAAGCGAAAGTAAGACTAAACAGTTATATTGAAACATTAGGTACTCTTGCTGCTATTGGAATAATGATAGGGTTTACAAACTCAAAAATAGACGTACCTTTAACAAGTGACTTACAAGACTTGCTAACTGGTGTTGTTAAAAAAGATAAAACTTGGTTGGAATCATTTACTGAGGTAAAAAACAATAGAGTTGAAAAAATCAAAGCTTGGACAAACAAGTGGAAATCAAGACTTGACGCAACTGGAAGTAAAATACTAAAAGCGGGACAAATATTAGCAGATGAACCTAATAACAAAACGGAGGCAAGTAAATAATGAAGACTCCGATAAAGTTATTAAGTGACTACATCATAGAACCTGTATATAACTTTCATAAAAATTTTATTGGTAAAGATGCACGACATCGTTACCTACAAGGCTTTGCAAATACAATTTTCAAATTAAGCAAAGACTTACCATTAATTATGCTTGGATGTAACGCAATTGCAATTGCATCTAGCCACGTAGCTCAATACAGAGGGTTAAAAAAGAGCAATCGTGAAAACAAAGAATATTTAATGAAACAAGAAAAAATTGAAGGCATTGCAGACGTTGCACTAAATACACTTCCTGCCTTTGCACTAAAAAATGGTTTAACAAAAAAGCTTGAATCTGGGGCTTGGGCAACAGAATCATCAAGAAACAATTTAATGTATGTAATTGCACCAACAGCCGGTATTAATTTATCTGAATTGTATAGTACAGACCACTTAACATCAGGAAAAGAAAGTGCAAAAAATATTTGGAATTCAACAAAACTTTTCCTAAGAAGAAAAAAATTAATCCCAGAAAAATTAATGGGAAAATTCACATTCGTTGAAAAAGACTTAAACAAACGTATTCCAAGAGGAAGCACAGAAGAAATTGCAATGAAATTTGATAGCATACGAAAAAGAAACTTTGATGGTTTCTACAATGGAAGTGCTGTTGACGAAATTTGTGGACAATTCCGAGGAATGGAAATGATGCTTGCAATAGGATATGGTATCATTGCAAGTAATATAATAATGCCAATCATAAAAAACGTTGTATCAAATGAGCTGGCAAAAAGAGAAAGAAAGAAAAAATACAATTCACAAGAAAGCATTGAGCGACGAGAACGATACGGAAGCTTGCAACTTGAAACAAAAACATTAGAAAAATCCACATTAAAATTAGAACCAAGTACAACTTATAATAATACAACTACAAAACCAGCAATTTTTAGCACATTTAACGGAAATTCATCTCAATCAACAGGATTGAGAATTTAGCTTTTTAATTCCGAAAAAATATTTTATAATATAGAAACGAGTGTCCGTAGCTTAACTGGATAGAGCAAAGATCTCCGAAGTCTTTAGATGTGAGTTCAAATCTCATCGGGCACAAAAAAAAAGACTGTGAAATCACAGTCTTTTTTAATTATTAAATCAATCCAAGTTCTTTAAGCTCTGCTTCTGTAAAAATATCTTTTAAATCAATCTTTACTTCAAAGGTTGCGAAATATGGAATAAGTTTACCATCTAGCATTGCAGCACTTGCTGTTTTATTCAAAGTATCAGTAGAATTTACATCAAAATCATAAATATCAAATAAATTTAAAGTTAAAGTTGTTCCAGATACTTTTGAATCTATAATATAAGCATTATGAATAGAATTGTATAAATCTTTGTCACCCTTGAATGCAATACTATCAGGGTCATTTGGATTTACTTCTCCTTTCAGAATTGACTGAATATTATTTTTTACATACTTTTTCATATCCGCATCTTCTGAAATTGATGACGAAATAGAAGAACCAGAGCCGAAATTATAACCTTTGATATCTTCAGGATAATAACCATAACTGTTTTTTAGAGTTTTCTCTAACTTATCTTCAACAAAATCAGAATATTTTGATTGTTCGTATGAGCTTAATTTTGTTGCACCAGAAGGTGTACCATTATATCCAACTTGTGCATATCCTAAGAAGTCAGCAGTATGTTGTCCCCAACCAACTTCAACACATTCTCTTGCAGACAATTTAACTAAACCACCAGCTGCCTTAAAGAATGATCTATCATCATACTTTGTTGTTAAGCCATCATACAATTCTTGAGATGATTTAGTATAAACGCTCTTTTTAAAGCCCCAGTTAACTTCTTTAGAAATAGCTTTATCATTGCTTGGCAATTTACTTCTTGCGCTACCAAGAGGGTTGCCAACTTCATCATAGAATGTTGTAGTACAAGATTTTTTATTTACATCATAATATATAGATTTAGTCATTCTACCATTTTCATAATAATAGGTTGTTCTATTACCATTAGAATCATATGTAACATTAGTTTTTTGACCATTTCTATCATAGCCAGAAGAGTCTAAACCATTCTTATCATAGCCATCTTCATCATAGCCATTTACGTCATAACCGTCTTTATCATAGCCTCTAGCGTCATAGCCGTTTACATCATAACCTTCTCTATCATAGCCTTGTGCATTATAACCATTTTCATCATAGCCTTCACGGTCAAAACCAACATAGTCAAAACCGTTTTTATCATAGCCTTCTTTGTCATAGCCATTTACGTCATAACCATCTTTATCATAACCTTGTGCATCAAATCCTTGACGATTATATCCGTTAACATCATAACCGTTCACATCATAACCATCTTTATCAAAACCTTGTGCATCGTAGCCTTCGCGGTTAAATCCATTAGCATCAAAACCATTTACATCATAACCATCTTTATCATAGCCTTGAGAATTAAAGCCTTGAGCGTTATAGCCTTC
>CAZNLZ010000078.1:4535-6893 GCA_964574225.1 uncultured Muribaculaceae bacterium
CATAACCATCTTTATCATAGCCTTGAGAATTAAAGCCTTGAGCGTTATAGCCTTCTTTATTAAAGCCATCCTTGTCATAACCCTGCGCATTATATCCTTCACGGTTAAAGCCGTTTACATCAAACCCATTCGCATCGTAGCCATCTTTATCATAGCCTTGTGCATTGTAACCAGAAGAGTTAAAGCCATCAGCATCATAACCATTTACGTCATAACCATTTCTATCGTAACCTTGCGCATTATAGCCTGAAGCATTAAATCCTTCTGCGTCATAGCCGTTTACATCATAACCATTTCTATCGTAACCTTGTGCATTGTAACCAGAAGCATTAAAGCCTTCTACATCATAGCCATTTACGTCATAACCATTTCTATCGTAACCTTGTGCATTGTAACCAGAAGCATTAAAGCCTTCTACGTCATAACCATTTACATCATAACCATTTCTATCGTAACCTTGTGCGTTAAAACCTTCTTTATTGAAGCCGTCTCTATCATAGCCTTGTGCATTATAACCTTCACGGTTATAACCATCTTTATCATAACCATTTACGTCATAACCGTCTTTATCATAGCCCTGAGAATCATAGCCATCGGATGTTAAACCGTCACGATTTACTCCATTTCTATCAAAACCATTTTTATCATAGCCGTCTTTATCATAGCCGTCTTTGTCATAGCCGTCTTTGTCATAGCCGTCTTTGTCATAGCCGTCTTTGTCATAGCCATCACGATTATAACCATTTACATCAAAGCCATTTTTGTCGTAACCATCTTTATCGAAGCCTTGTGCATTGTATCCTTCTGAATTAAATCCATCACGATTATAGCCTTCTACATTGAAGCCTTGCTCATTATATCCGTCTCTGTCATAGCCTTGTGCATTATAACCTTTGATATTAAATCCTTCTTTGTCATAGCCCTGCGCATTATAACCATCACGATTATATCCATTTACATCAAAGCCATTTTTATCGTAACCATCTTTATCGAAACCTTGTGCATTAAAGCCTTCTGCATTAAATCCATCACGATTATAACCTTCTGAATTGAAGCCCTGAGTGTTATAACCTTCTTTGTCATACCCCGCGGCGTTATAACCTTCTTTGTTAAAGCCATCTTTATCATAGCCTTGCTCATTATAGCCTTCGGAATTGAAACCATTTCTATCGTAGCCTTGTGCATTATAGCCTTCACGATTATAACCATCTTTGTCATAACCATTTTTATCATAGCCATCTTTATCGTAGCCATTTTCATCATAGCCATCATCAACTACTGGTACATCATCACTAACATTATTATCATTTTCAGTATTATCATCAGGTAAAACTTCATCAAGAATATCAATAATACCAGCTACCAAATCTTTAACAAACTGTTGAATTTCAGACAATGACATTTGTGGGTTTGAATTTAATTTTTCTAAAGCCTGATTATAATACTCATCAAAACCACACTGCTCACAAAATTGTTTTAAAAGAGGAGAAATTCTAAACACATTAAGTTTATCTTTGATTTCATCAACAGATAAACCATTTTTTAGAAGACCAAAAGCATAATTTAATTCAGTATCATTAAAACAAAGTGCTTTAATTGCTTCCTTTTGAGGGTCGGTCTCAACAACCTCATCTTTAGGAACTTCGCTTGATTTTTCAGTATCTTTTACTTCATCTTGTTTTTTTGAAGACTCTTCTTCTGCAATTCTCCTTAAAACATCTGCACCTTTTGATTTGATTAATCTGAATGCAGAAGTTAAACCACTTAAAAATATATTGCTCATAAAAATTTTCCTTAATATACTCGCTACTATATTTCTATATTGGATTTATTAAAAAAAACTTTAATAGAAAAAAAATAAGAAACATAATTTTTCCTTATTTAACAAGGAAAAATATAACTTATAATTTGTTTACAATAAAAATTTAAAAAAAAATAACTAAATATAACAATTATCAAAAAACTAGCACAATATTAAAATTTATACTATAATCAACATATAGATTTGACTTAGAAGGTGACAAATGGCAAAAGAATTAGATACAGTTCCAATAGAGGTAATTATTACAACTGCAGACCATGAAATAAAAGGTACAGTTCATGTTTCAAAATATACAAAAACAAACAGAGAATTAACTGACCTTTTAAATGATAAAGAAAAAAGATTCTTAGCTGTAACTAATGCTGAAATCATTGCAAAAAACACAAATGTACCACCAAGAAGATATAATTTCTTAGAAATTCATATTGATTGCATTATGATGGTTCATCCTTCAAGCCAAGTAGTATTCAGAGAAACAGGCAAAGCACAAGAAGATATTGCTCGTTTCAGAGAATTAAGAAAAAAATTAAATCAAA
>CAZNLZ010000079.1:0-6882 GCA_964574225.1 uncultured Muribaculaceae bacterium
GGAGGGGTATTTTGCCGAAACCGGAGTATAATTACTATCAAAACAATGATACGTATACTGCTATGTACGAGCAGTATTATTTCAAAAATACAAATAAAAAGGTAAAACCCCTAAAAAGAATATCAAATAAGCAGAAACCAAAGAAAAATTTATTTCAAAAAATAGTATCAATTATCTTTTTCTCTGTACTTCTTTTCTATGTATTACCATTTTCTTTTAGAAGTTATATTGCAGACATCTTTCCACAAAGTGAAAGAAATATGCTCAATATTGACTATGAAAAAATGTTATTTCCAACAAATAGCTATTTATATAAGGATTTATTTCTTGGAAAGTACATAATTAAAGACACAGAATATTCAAAGCATATTATGGTTAATATGCAAGAATCTTATGAAAGAAAAAGACTGAAAAATAGCTTATTAGCACTTGCTAGTGAATATAAATCAATAAAACCATCAATTTATGTTTGGGAATATGGAACAAAATCATACGTTAATATAAATGCAGATGAAGTATTTCCAGCTGCAAGCATAATAAAAGTTCCTGTTCTTATTGAAATGTTTAGAGAAATAGAACAAGGGAAGTTCTCTTTATACGACAAAATGGTTTTAGAAGACCATTATAGGGCATCAGGCTCTGGAAGATTGCAATACTCACAAGGCGGAATTGCGCATTCGATGGACTATCTAGCAAGAATAATGATTGAAAATTCTGATAATTCTTCAACAAATATGATTATGGCAAAAATGGGCGGTATGCCAGAAATGAATAGAGCAATGAAACGTTGGGGATTAAACAACACTCACATAAACAACTGGTTACCCGATTTAGATGGAACAAATGTCACAACTGCAAGAGAAATGGCAAAAATGTTCTACAACATTGACGCAACTGGAATAATTTCAAATAAATCAAAAAGACATATGTCAGATTATCTAGGACACGTTAAAAACAATAGACTTCTTCAAGCAGGCTTACCAAAAGATGCTATTTTATTACACAAAACAGGCGATATTGGATTTATGCTTGGTGACGCAGGAATTGTTAAAACAGCAAATGGTAAAAAATATATTGTTGTTATATTGGCAAAACGTCCTTACAACAGTTTTAAAGGTAAAGATTTTATTGTAAAGGCTTCAAAAATAATTTATAACAACATAGCTAATTAATATAAGTTAATAATAGCAATAGAAATAGGCAACTCATTTTTTCAGAGGCTTTTATAGATAAACAATGAATGATAGCCAAATGTTACATTTATAACAAAAAATCAATACCAAATATATTTTTTTGATATAATTGGCGTAGGAAAAGTATGAAATGAAAACGTCGAAATTAACTCTATATATTTTTCTAGGACTATTACTAGGTACATTTGTTGGTTGGCAATTCCCTGAAATCGGCAGCAAAATGCAACCACTAGCAACTGTGTTCCTAAATATGATAAAAATGATTATTGCGCCATTATTATTTTCTGTAATCGTTACAGGTATTGCGACGCACGGAAACATGAAATCTTTGGGCAAATTAGGCGCAAAAACTATAATTTATTTTGCAACAGCAACATCTTTTGCACTTGTTATCGGACTTGCCGTTGGTTATATTTTTGAACCAGGTTCAGGTTTTGCAACAAATGCTGTTTCAGAAAATATGTTAGAAGCAGCTTCTACAATGGCAGAACAAAATGCCCATTCATCAGTTACTGCAATGCTAGTAAATATTGTTCCTACAAGCATTATTAAAGCAATGGCAAATGGAGACTTGCTTCAAATAGTTGTATTCTCTATATTCTTCTCTTTAGCAATTTGTGCAGCTGGAGAAAAGGCAAAACCAGTATTAAATGTTGTTTCAGCACTATCAGAAGTAATGTTTAAATTTACTCATTTTGTTATGAACTTTGCTCCAATCGGTGTTTTTGGAGCAATTGCATATACAATTGCAGAAAGTGGTTTAGGCATAATGATTAATTATGCAAAAATCATCGGATGTTTATATTTTGCATTAGTTGTTTTCTTATTCCTAATATTGAATGTTGCTTGCAGAATAGTAGGAATTTCTGTATTTTCAGTTATAAGAGCTGTTAGAGAACCTGCCCTACTTGCATTTACAACAGCAACGTCAGAAGCAGCCCTTCCACAAGCAATGAAAATCATGGAAAACTTTGGTGTTCCTAAAAACATTGTTGGTTTTGTAATGCCAACAGGCTATACATTTAATTTAGACGGTTCAACATTGTATTTAGCACTTGCAATGCTATTCTCTCTTCAAATTGTCGGAATCGAATTAACACCTGTTCAATTAGTGTTTGTAATGGGAACATTAATGCTAACAAGTAAAGGTATCGCTGGTGTACCAAGAGTTGGACTTGTTGTTTTAGCTGGCACACTATCTAGCTTTGGATATCCTCTTTTAGGTGTTGCAATTCTTCTTGGTATCGACCAAATTTTAGATATGGGAAGAACCACTGTAAACCTAATTGGAAACTGTGTGGCAACTATTGTTATTGCTAGATGGGAAAATGAATTCAACTATACAAAAATGGAAGAATTCAATAAACAATTTGAAAAAGAAACAAAAAATGAATATGCAGTTGTTGATAGCAATATTCTTTCAAAATTCAATATTGAAGAACACTCAAACTTTGGCATTGAAGAAAGAAATGAAGTTTAGCTTATAAATTTTGAAGCATATCAGAAAACTCTGGTAATATATCAGGTTCTTGCGGTTTATTTTCTTGTGAAACAATCCACATAAAAGAATTAATTGCACTAAGTGAATTTATATCACCAAGCAAATTAACCTTAAAAGTATTCGTCTTTGCAGCACCTTGATTATATAAAAGAGGAATTTCATCTATAGTTTGTTGTGGCACAAACAATACATTATGATTTGTTTTCTGAGTCTTACTTTCTAATAAATCAGATATTGAAATATTCCCGAAAGAGCCTAACTGGCTTGTTATTTCATCAGATATTCTTCCGTAAATATCAATATTTACCTGATTAGAAATTAAGTTATGACGCCCTTTTACAAACAAACTCATATCTTTTCCAATAGTTTTAACACTTTCAGTATTCATATAACCCTTTTCAAAATTTATAGAACCATATGCAGTCCTATATTGAGCTGTATCTCCACCTTTTTTGAAAATATCAGCAATTCTATTTAAAGTAGTTTTCAAAAGACCGTGATAAAGAATATTTTGCGCATACAAATAATACTCAAACTTACCCAAAGTTCCCATTTTGCCATTTGTAGATTTAAAATCCAAATTACCTTTTAATGAATTTAAAACAGTATTATACTCACCTGTCAGCATTGAAATATCGGTTTGAAAATCAGCAATTCCAGCGATATTATCATCCAACTTGCATAAATCATACAAAGATGATTTCATATCGATATTTTTACCATTTAACATTATATGTAAATTGCTATAAGGGATATTATAATCAAAACCGCCATAAACCTGTCCATTATAGGCATTAGCAGATATATTTTTTACGTTTAAAACATTATCATTTAATGAAAAATCAGCACTAATATCTTTTGCTTTCAAATCTAAAATTGCGAAATTATTGATTATTGCAATACCGTTTTTAACTGTTATCAAAGATTTTGCTAAAGGATTTGCCTCTTTTTCTATCAACTCAAACAATGTATTTACATCTAAATTAGCGCACAACAACTGAACATTTGAAAAAGCAAGCTTATCTTTTATTTTTTTATCAACCTCTGCATAAAGATTTAACTTAGAGTTGTTTATTTGAACATCTGGAGCTGTAATTTTAATATTATTTTGCTCAAAATTTACTTCTGCATTCCTAATTGCAGTCAAATATTTTTTTATGTTTAAAGCACTAACGTTAGCTTTGCCCTTTATATTAGGATTATAAAGGGAATTATTTAACAATAAATCAGCAGTTAAAGAAACATCTTCTCCTCCAAAAAAGTTTGTAGAAAAACTTACTGTATTTGGAATACTTATTTTTACATCGTCAAATAAAACTTCTTTATCTAACTTTAATTCACCATTAAGTGAAAAAATAGGAGTTTTTACTTCTTTTTCATTTTCTGTTAATGAGATATTTTTCAAATTAACAAGTTTATCTTTTAAAACACAGTCTATAATTAGTTTTGATGGTTTATTTAATATTTCTTTCACAACAACATAAGATAAATAATTTTGAGAATCTGCATTTATTTGCATTTTTAAATCAGCCGAAACATCATCAATAAGAATTTTTCCGTTTGTTTTTAGTTTACCCTGCGCTTTATGTGGCTGATTTACAACATCCTTCAAAAGTTTTGATAAATCAGAAGCAAAAAGTTCCCCATCAAAAGACAAAACTGTATCTAGCTTGTTTTTATAGTCATTAATGATTCCTGAAACTTTAAATGGTGATTCTAATAAAAACAATTCATTTTCTTGAAGAACAATTTTTTTATCATCAAAAGACAAATTTAAAACTTTAGCATTTACAGGTATTTTATTATAATTTGCACCAAAATCAGATAAAACAACCGTTCCAGATACGTTTTTTGTGTCTGTTTTAAGGTTTATTTGTGTTTCTTTTATTTTTAGCGGTATTGCTAATTTTTTTTCAAAAGCTAACAAATCAAAAAGGATAATATCCGCATTTACATTTAGTGTTTTATTCAAATACCCTGTAATTTGTGAATTTAGAGTTAAGTTACCTTTTTGAATATCAACAGGTAATTCAACCTCAAATATATCAATTAACTTTTTCAAATTTAAATTTTCAGAAACAACATTCAAATCAACAGAAACATCTTCTTTGATTTTGCCAGAAATATTAATTGGAGTAGAATTAACCAAAGCTTTAGCTTGTTCAATTAAAATATTATTGTTCTCTAAATTAATATTTGCATTAATATTTGAAACGGCATAAGGCAAGGAATTATGTTGAATTTTTGCATTTATAACCTTTGCAGTTCCACTAGATTTTAATTTTTTAAAATCAGAATTAATTGTAAAGTCAGCATCAATCAAGCCTGTAATACTAACATCTTTTAACTGATTTTGTATATTTAGCGTTTCTGCAATTATAGTAAGAACCTTATGCAAATTCTTTAAATCAATATTTTTTGCCCTTGTTGTTAAATCAATAGTTTTCTTTTTACCATATGCCAATTTACCATTTACTTCAGCGACATCAGACTTTGAAGTATGCAAAACAGACTTTATCTGGGCTTCTTGCCCATCAAAAAGCAAGTTTATATTGTTATCTTTTAAAACAATATCATTAGCCTTTAGAGAAACATTAGAAACATTAAGAAATCCATCAATATTATTATTTTTATCAAAATGTAATTTGCCTGAAACTTCTCCATTTATATCAGAATCATATATCGCTTTAAACGGAGAAAATGTAAATTTTGATTTTTGAGCAATCATTGGTGCAGAAATATCTAAATCATATTTCAAATATTCTTTTTTATCTTCAAAAAGAGAACCTTTTAAAATAAAATGAACTTTTTCATTCAATTTCACATCTTTTAAAAGAAGTTCATCTCCTTCTAAATAGAACTGTTTTCCTGTTGTTTCATCATTAATCTTAAGCTTATAGCGTTCACAAATAGTATCTTTTACAACAGCGTCAAGAGAAAAACCGTTCGTATTAATACTTTTTGTAGTATCAAAATATTTTTCAATTGAAGTTGAAAAATCATTATACAACGTTACGTTGATAATAGGCCTTGTCAATTTTGCATCTTTGATAATAATTTTTTTTAATAATAAAGGAAGCAATTTAACCTTTAATTCTGAATCCTTTAACTTCAAAAAAACTTCATCATTAGGATATAAAAGCAATGTATGGTGCATTTGCACATTTAAATATGGAGAAAAACTTCTTGCCAATTTTATATCTTCACAAGAAAATTTAAAACCTGACTGTTCTTCTATTGCCTTAGCAAAATCAGTTTTATATTTGTTTAAATCAACAAGATTAGGAAGTGACCAAAGCGCACCAAAATATAATGTAGTAAAAGACACTACACCAATTAATACTCCTAAAGATATGCGCTGATACTTTTTCATTAATGCACTTATTTATTCAAAGATATACTGCCACCGACAATTTCTGTCAGTTCTTGAGTTATCATCGCTTGTCTTGCTTTATTATAATCAATTGTTAATTTTTCAATCATTTCTTCAGCATTATTACAAGCCGCTGACATTGCTGTCATCCTTGACGCCAACTCACTTGCTATAGATTCTAACATAGCTTGATAAATAATGCTTGATACAAATAGAGGAACTAACTCAGCTAACACATAAGGCAAACTAGGCTCAATTTCCATATCTGAAAATTCTTCATTAGCAAAATCTTGCTCAACTTCATCAAGCGGTAATATATCCCATTTTTCAACAGAATAAGACATCATATTTCGAAAACGAGTCGTAATAATTTCCATTGAATCAATATCACCATTAACAAAAGAACGAGCCATATCAGAAGCTACTAATCTAGCTTGTGATGATGTTGGATTTTCGCCAAAAGTAAGATATGTTTGAGTTATTTTAAAGCCAACCTCATCAGCAACTCTTTTTAATGCGTTATAGCCTTTTTGACCAACGATAAATAACTCACAGCCAATACCTTGTTCTTTATATGCTTTAACTTGGTTTAATGTAAAACGAACAACATTCGCATTAAAAGCACCAGATAAACCCTTATTTGATGTCATAACAAGCAATCCAACATTTTTAATCGGACGTTCTTGCAATAAAACAGGATAATTATTCAAAGGTTCTTTGAATTTTGTTTCTTTTGTTTCTATCTCACAAACAGAATGAAGTAATCTATAAAACATTTTTTCTAATTCATAAGTAAAAGGTCTAGAAGCTTTAAC
>CAZNLZ010000080.1:0-6798 GCA_964574225.1 uncultured Muribaculaceae bacterium
AACAGTTATCAGAGTTGACACCAGAACAAATGAGTATCTAGATAGAGTTTAAGGATATTAAAAATGAAATTTGATTTAGAATACTTAGAAAAACTAGCTAACATAGTATATGAAAATGATCTTTCAGAAATCACTTTAGAAGATGATGAACAAGCAGTATGCTTCAAACGTGAAAGACAGGTTGCACAAGTAGCAGCTCCTATCATGCCAGCAGTAATGCCTGCAACAGCTACATCTCAAGTTGTTTCTGCACCAAAGGTTGCTGAAGCACCTGCGGCTGCTCCAAGCGCACCAAAAGGTAAACCAATTACAGCGCCAATGGTTGGTACATTCTATGCTGCACCATCACCAGATGATGCACCATTCGTAAAAGTTGGTGATAACATTGCAACAGGTCAAGTTGTATGTATTATCGAAGCTATGAAATTAATGAACGAAATTGAAGCAGAAACTTCTGGTAAAATCACAGAAATTTGTGTTAAAAACGGAGACTCTGTTGAATTCGGTCAAGTACTTATGTATGTGGATTAATTTTTATATTAAATTAATAAAAAGAGAGAACCCAAAAGGTTCTCTTTTTTATTCTTTAATTCCACCACTTAAAACATCATTAATAAAATATTTTCTACCAAGCAAAAATACTCCAATTACAGGTACACAGCATATTACGGAATAAGCAGTTAATGCACCCCAATCAGTTATCTCTCTAAAGCTACCTTTAAAGTTAGCTAAGCCTAAAGGCAAAGTTCTCATCGCATCAGAATTCGTCACAATCAAAGGCCACATAAAACTATTCCACGTTGTAATAAAAGTGAATATAGCAAGCGTAATAAGGGCAGGAACAGCCAGTGGAAGCGCAACCTTATAAAATACCTCAAAAACATTACAACCATCTATTTTCGCAGAAGCTTCCATATCTGCGGGCATGGATTTAAACCATTGGCGCATCATAAATACACCAAAACCACCAAACAAACCTGGAACAATTAATGCCCAATATGTATCTATCCAATGAAATTGCTTCATTATAAAAAATAAAGGAACAATATTAACTTGCGGTGGAATCATCATTGATACAAGGATTAAAACAAACAAAGGTTCTTTAAATTTAAACTCAAAACGAGCAAAAGCATAACCAGCCATAGCAGAAATTATTACTTGTCCAATTGTCGTTGCAATTGCAACGAACATACTATTGAAGAAATATTTAAAAATATCCACATTAGAAATAACATATTCATAGTTATCTAAAGTAAATGGAGAAGGCAAAAAGCTTACACCGCCAGAAAAAATTTGTTTATCAGTCATTAAAGATAAACTAAACATATAAATAAATGGCAAAAGCATTGAGATTGCGCCAAGAATTAAAACAAAATACCCTAGAAACTTTTTCATAAATTTATAATAACATTAAATTGAGAAAATGCCTTGAATATGTCATAATAAGTTTGTAGAAAAGAGGGTTTTATCGTGGCTCAACGACTTTTAATTGCGGATGATGACAACGAAATCAGAGAACTATTAGAGTTTGACCTTTCCCATAGTGGATATGAAGTTGATACTGCAAAAGACGGCGAAGAGGCTTTGCATAAAGCACTCGTTGGTAATTATGACTTAATATTGTTAGACGTTATGATGCCAAAAATGAATGGTTTTGATGTTTGCAAAAATATTCGTGCAGCAAAAGCAGAAGTTCCAATCCTAATGTTAACAGCAAAAGGTACTATTACAGATAAAACTCAAGGCTTTGATTCTGGCGCAGATGATTACATTGTTAAACCTTTTGATATTCAAGAGGTGCTTTTAAGAGTACGTGCTTTAGTTAGAAGAAGTCCATCAACTAAAACTCAAAAAACAACACAAGAAATTTTGAAAATTGGCGATATTGAACTATTTCCAGATTCACTTGAAACCGCGATTAAAGAAGGTAAAAGAATTAAATTAACACCAACAGAATTTGAAATTTTGTATTGTTTAATTCAGCACTTTAATAATGCTGTAACACTTGCTGTACTTTTAAATGAAGTATGGGGTTATAGTTCGGATGATGATGTTAGAATGCTTAGAGTTCACGTTGGCGGATTAAGACAAAAGATTGAACAAAACCCAAAAATTCCAGAATACTTACATACCGTAACCAATGTTGGATATAAATTAACACCATTTGGCGAAGAGACAGAAGAATGAAATTCAAATTTAAAAGATTTAAAATCGTAGAACAAATTATTATAATATCTTTAATTGGGGTATTAGTTCCTTCTGTAATTTCATGGTTTATTATCAACAATGTAAGCCAACAATCCTTAAGAAGAGAGCTCGGTCAATCGGCACAAATGCTTGCAAAGACCGTTGAAAATAACCTTTTTTCAATTTTAAATTCTGGTAATAATCGTCTTGAAGAAATTATAATTTCACTTGACCATATTCCAACAGAATCAAAACAAGATTTATATTTAAAAGATTTAGCTATCAATTCTGATATATTCAAAAATTTTGAAGTTGTAAGACCATCCGAAAAAGAAAACTTTAATGCAGAAGAAAGCATTAACTATGACGCAAACACAGAACAATTATGGATAACAGAAAAAATCCACAATGATAAATATATTCAAGCGGAAATAAATACAAACTTTATAAAAGAAAATATTTTCAAAAATATAGAAGATGAAAAAAATAGACGAGTTTATATTATTGATGAAAATCGAAAATTATTATTCTCACAAAACTATGAAGAAAGTGATTTTAAAAGCAGTTTAAAGCAATTACCAAGAACATTAGCAGATAATGCCGCAACTCGTTTTGAAGAAACAAAAAACCAACCACGTGTTTATATCAAAATGCAAGATACAAACCTTGTGGTAATTGTTAATACGACAGAAGAACTAACAAAATCAACTATTTACAAAGCAAGGTTAAAAATTCTTGCAGCATTTTTAATCGCAGCAGCAGTTACAATCTTTTTAACTCTTTTATATAGTTATTACTTATATCAAAATATAAGACAATTATTTAAAGGGGTTATTGCGGTTTCACGTGGAAACTATAAAAAGCCAATTACGCCACTTATAAATGTTCTTACTCCAAGAGAAATTATATTTTTGGCAGAAGAATTTAACAGTATGATTGAAGAAATTAATGCTTCATACAAACAGTTAAAACAAAAAAATAAAGAATTGAAACAGCTTGATAGCTTCCGTTCTAACCTTGTTGATACAGTAAGCCACGAGCTTAGAACTCCATTAACAAGTATTCGTGGTTATACTTCAAGACTATTAAGAACCGACATTGAAATTGATGAAGAAACAAAACGTAAATCATTAAACATAATCAAACAACAATCAGAACGTCTTTCTCGTATGATTGAAGACTTGCTTGTTATTCCTGATATTGAAGGTGCAAAACTAAATATAAATTCAGAAAAAGTTAATATTCATAATATTATTGAAGCTTCGATATATTCAGTTAAAAATATTGAAACTCGTGAAGTACAAAATAATATTCCGAACGATTTTCCCAATATTTTGGCTGATAAGGATAGACTTGAGCAAGTTATTATTAACTTACTTGGTAACGCAAATAAATATGCTTATGAAAATACACCAATCGTAATTGATGCAAAAGTAGAAAAAGAAAAAGCTATTATTAAAGTTTCAAACCAAGCTGATTTTATTGATAAACAAACTTTGCATAGTTTATTTGATAAATTCATTAGAATTGATGATAAAACAACAAGAACAACAAGAGGCACAGGTTTAGGATTATATATTGTAAAAGGCTTAGTTGAAGCAATGAACGGAAATGTACATTTGAAATCAACACCAGAGAATGTATTTTCTGTAAAAATAACATTGCCTATTTATAAAGAAGAAGAAAACTATGAAGCTTGAATTTATGGAAGAAGCCATTAAAATGGCGAAAAAATCAGGGAAGGATATACCTGTTGGTGCTGTTATAGTAAAAAATGGCGAAATTATTGCAAAAGCAGTTAATCAAAGGGAAAAAAGACAAAATGCAATTTATCACGCTGAAATGCTTGCAATAAGAAGAGCATGCCGAAAGTTGAAAAATTGGCGTTTAACAGGTTGCGAGATGTATGTTACTTTAGAACCATGCCCGATGTGTGCAAGTGCAATTCTTCAAGCAAGAATAGAAAAAATATATTATGGAGCTTATGACTTTTTAAATGGCGCTATGGGTTCAAAATCAGATATGAGAGAGACTATGGGATATAGCGCAAAAGTAAAAGGTGGAATAATGGAAGAAGAGTGCGCTAAACTTTTGCACAATTATTTTGAAAGATTGCGAGAATGTTAAAAGCTCAATTAGATAAATATATTTTAGAATACGAAACTAAAGATTTTATAAAAGATGACCCTGTGCAATTTTTGTATTGTTTTGAAAATAAAAAAGATGTTGAAATAGCCGGTTTTATAGCCTCGATATTTGCTTATGGGAAAAGAGAAGTTTTTATAACAAAAGTAAATCGTGTTTTTGAGTTAATGGAAGACAAACCATTAGATTATGTGAAAAACTTTGATTGGAAGAACAACAATATAACCGCTTGTGATTATCGTTTTTCAAAGGATTGCGATTTAGTACAAATTTTAAAAATACTGAATAAAATATATAGCGAAAATGAAACAATAGAGAGTCTATTCAAACATAATTATAATGGTGAAATTTGGTCAATGCTTCAAGGGGTGACAGATTACTTTTATGACAATGTTGATATGGAAGTAACAAAAGGGTTTTATCACATGTTGCCAAACCCAGCGAAAAAAAGTGCTATGAAAAGGATGAATATGCTACTTCGTTGGTTTGTACGCAAAAGCGCAGTGGATATTGGCATTTGGGACTTTGTTCCGACCTCTGAACTATTAATTCCGCTAGATACACACGTAGCTAAGATAAGCAGAAAATTAGGACTCCTAAAACGCAATGATAATGGGTATGAAAGCGTAATTGAAATAACAAATAATCTAAAAAAATTCGACCCAATAGACCCAATAAAATATGACTTCGCCCTATTTGGCTACGGGGTTAATAATAAAGTTTAAGTTTTATATTTAATGAACAATTTTATTTTTTATAAAAGTTTCATACTCTGTAAAAAACTCACCAAGTGTTTGGTTAAAGCCTTTTGCTATAAGTTCAATCGTATCAAGGTTAATACCTGATAATCCTCTTTCATAGTTACTCAACGTAGCCGAATCAATTTCACAATGTATGGCAAACTTGTTTAATGTATAGCCAAACAAAATTCGTTTATTTTTAATATATTGTCCTAATTCTTGGTGTTGCATTTTCTCAATTATTCTTTATAATTGAAATTATTTCATTGAGATATCTCAACGGTTTTATAGAATGAAGAAGACAATACTAATAGATTTAGATGGTGTTTTAAACAACTACAAAGGAAATTATAAGAAAGATTATATTCCAGCTCCAGCACAAGGTGTTGGCGAATTTTTAAATACACTATCAAAGACTTTCAACATAATTGTATTTACAACTCGTAATTGTGAAATTACAGCTAAATGGTTAAAGAAAAACTCTTTAGATAAATATATTAGTGAAATAACAAATACAAAAAAGCCTTGTTTTCTATACGTTGATGACAGAGCAATTTGTCATAAAGGAAATTTCAACTCAACAATTGAACAAATAAATAATTTTAATGCTTATTGGGAAAAATCTAACCTTTAAATTTTTCAAAATCAGAAAGAAACTCTGAAGGTTTCTTACCAAAACCTTTTGCAATTTTACATAATACATTTAATTTTGTATCTTGTTTTAAATTTTCAATTCTACTTAAAATTGCAGAGTCAACATCAATTTCAATGGCAAATTCGTTCAATGATTTACCAATTGCTTTACGTTGATTTCTAATATATAAACCTAATTCTTCGTATTTCATTTTCTCAATTATTTATGATTTATTCATTTATTTCATTGAGAAACTGCAACGATAATAGAATAAAAAAGGAAGTAAGCGTTAAACCTACTTCCTTTTGTTTTGTATTTGGATTGAATTATAATAAATCAACGTCAGATGATTCTAGCGGAACACCCATTAAGCGTTCTAGGTTTGCTGCAGAAACATGATAGTTCAATAAAGAATTATAATAATCTAATTGAGCATTTCTAAATGTTGTTTCAGCATCTTTTAACTCAATAGCATCACCCAAACCAACTTTATATCTTCCAGAAGCTTGGTCATATTGTTCTTTAGCTTGATCCATTGACAATTTAGAAACTGTAATGCTTTCTTGAGCATTTGTCATATTAATATGTGCTTGTTTAACTTCAAAATAGATATTTTGTTTAGCACTTTCATAATCTGCTACGTCTTTATTGTGTGTAGCTTTTGCTTCATCAACTTGTTTCTTTAATAGCATTAAGTTTACTGTTGAATAATTGATTTGAGCACCAAATTGGTAACCATAGTCAGTATCAACTTTTTTACCACCACGAGTATAACCACCAAATGCTGATACGTTTGGCATAAACGCTCTTTTAGAAGCTCTTACTAATAAACCAGAAGCGTCCGCTTTCTTTTTAGCTGCTAATAGTTGTGGGCTTGTTTCAAATGCTGTATTTACAGCGTCATCCACTTCAATAGCATAAGCTTTTTTAGTTAATGTATCAGTTACATCATAATCAGAGTAATCTGGTTTACCCATTGCATTGCTTAATTGAACATAAGCAACTTTTAAAGTGTTTTTAGCCTGAATCAAGTTTAATTTAGCACGTCCTAAATTATACTCTGCTGTTAAAACATCAATCTTAGCTTTTGTA
>CAZNLZ010000081.1:0-6732 GCA_964574225.1 uncultured Muribaculaceae bacterium
TAAGTTTAGTAGTTTTTCAAGTAACTTTATCATATAATCAAATTATATTAGATAAAAGAGAAGATTAAAATGGGTTTTTTACATATGTTTTCAAGTGCAATAATTATGATATTGCTAATTAGTTTATTGATTTTAGTGCACGAACTTGGACATTTTTTGGCAGCAAAAGCCGTTGGAATAAGGGTTGATAAATTTGGATTTGGACTGCCAATTGGTCCAACATTATTTTCAAAGAAATTTGGAGAAACGGAGTTCTTAATCCATGCCTTTTTGCTCGGTGGATATGTTTCATTCCCAGATGATGAAGAAGACTGTGATTTACCAGCTGATTCACCTAGAAGATACTCAAATAAAACAGTTGGACAAAGAGCAATTGTTATTTCGGCTGGCGTAATTTGTAATGTAATATTGGCATATATTCTTATTTTCTTCACAGGATTAATATGGAAACATTTACCAGAAAACACTTTTACAGTTAAATTAGAAAAATTTGCCCCAACAGCAGTTGAATCAATTAAAAATTCTGGAATAAAAGAAGGCGATATTATCTATTCTATCAATGGATTAGAAATTAAATATCCTGTTGCAATAACAAAATTTTTCATCCTATCTAAAGAATTTGATGGTTTTGCTAGTACTGAAATTACATCAAAAAAACTTGAAGAATTAAAAGCATTAAATCCAAAATTAGAAACAGAAGGATTACTTCCAGTTGGAACAATTGTAAAACTTCCAGAATTTACTGATGAAAAAGCTGTTACACTAACTCAAGATAACGTTATTGGATTAGAAAAAATTGTTTCAACAGAAGAAGCATTAACAGACTATCAAAGAGAATTAAGAGATAAAATCAACTATCAAAAGAAATTAAAACTTGATAGCGAAGCAACATTGAACGATATAGCAAAAGCAATTTCGGATACAAAAAAACCAATCTCAATTATTGTAGATAGAGATGGTGAAAAAATAACATTAAATACTGTTTATACAAACAAAGAAGGTAAACTTGGTATTCAACAAATTTATACCGAAAACTATATTAAAACAGAAACCCTACCAGTTTTAATAAAAGAAACTTGCAAATATGTGAACTATAACATTAGTTTCATGGTTTACACTCTTGGTAAATTATTTGCAGGCAAAATTCCTATGAGCGAAATGAACGGCATTATTGCGATTACAAAAGTTGGAACAGAATTAATCGCATATAAAGGTTTATTCCAAGGTCTTTTACTTGCAGCAATGATTTCATTAAACCTTGCGCTAATTAACATTTTGCCAATACCAGCACTAGACGGCGGACATTTATTCTTTTTAATTATCGAAAGAATTACAGGAAAACCAGTAAGTAAAAAATTCGTGGAAGTTTTAAGTAATTTCTTCTTCTACTTATTAATCGTCTTGATGGTATTTATTCTATATAATGATATCCACGCTTGGATTATAGGTAAAATATAAAAATTAAAGCCCCTTTAATAAGGGGCTTTTTAATTTAATATTTATTTCTAAAAATGCATAAATTCAGCTTGCATTAGGTTCATTACTGTCTTTTTATCGATATCGGTAAATGTTGCAGGAACCCAGCCAGCTTCATCATCTTTAAACTCATAAGTTACATCATATGAACCATCATCATTTTGTTTTAACAATCCAGCACATAAGTTTTTATCTGCAATAAGCTCTTCTTCTGTCATTGTTTTAACAATTGGTTCAGCCCCCTTCATTGAAGGTTGAGTTTTAACAGTATATGTTCCATCTCCATTAGCTGTTATTGTACTGCTTGAACCAATCATAGTTGGCATTAAAATTGCACTTCCATCTGATAATTTCGTAGCATCTTCAAATGCTTTATCAAATTTCGCTTCTGGTGAAGTAACATTTATATTTGGAAAATACCCAGTAATATGTGAACAGTTCACAGATTTACAGTCGCACGGTACTGTATGATTTACTTGTTCGCCTAGTACTGGTTTGTTTTTAAATTGTGGAGTTGAAAAGTCTTTTACTTGTGTATTTGCTCCAATTGGTTTTGTGTTTACATTAATTCCTATAGATTCCATATTATTCCCCTTTTCCTTTTCTATATAAAGTATTTCTTTTTAAAAAAATTGACTAAAATAATAAAAAAAGTAGAAAATTAAGTTAAATTCAGTTATAATCTAACAAAATAAGGAAGAATATGAAGGGTAATTTATACATAATTGCAGGATGTTCAGGTGTTGGCAAAGGAACTTTGCTAAAACTATTTCTTGAAAAAAACCCTCAAATAAAACTATCTATTTCAGCTACAACCCGTCAACCACGAGTTAATGAACAAGATGGAGTTAATTATTTCTTTATTTCAAAAGAAGAATTCCAAACAGCTGTAAAAAATAATGAATTTTTAGAATGGGCAGAATTTAGTGGTAACTGCTACGGAACAAAGAAAAGCTTTGTTGAAAAAACCCTAAATTCTGGTACAGATTTAATACTTGAAATTGAAGTTCAAGGCGCAAAGCAAGTTAAAGAAAAAATGCCAGAAGCTATTAGCATATTTATTATGCCACCTTCTTTAGACGCTTTAGAAGCACGTTTAAGAGGACGACAAACAGAAAGTGAAGAAGCTATTCAAAAACGATTGGGCGAAGCAGCTAGAGAACTTGAAGCTGGCAAAAACTTTGATTACAAAATTATTAATGATAACATTGAAGAAGCATTAGCTAATATGCAAAAAATCTTTAATGGTGAAAAAAATGCTAACAGGTAAAAAAATCTTAATAGGAATAACCGGAGCAATTGCAGCATACAAAATATGCGAGCTTATTCGTTTGTTTAAAAAAAATAATGCAGATGTAAAAATTGTTGTAACGCCAAATGCTCTTAATTTCGTTACTAAAACGACATTAGAATCTTTAAGCCAAAATCCTATTAATATTGAGCAGTTTGATATTAAAGAATATAAGCCAGAACATATTGCTTTAACAGATGACTCAGATATATTTTTAATTGCGCCAATTAGTGCAAATACTATATCTAAAATCACACACGGAATTTGCGACAATCTTTTAACTTCAACATTTTGTGCTTATAAAAAACAAGTTGTTATTGCACCTTGTATGAACACAAATATGTGGGAAAACCCAGCAATTGAAAAGAATTTGGAAACTTTAAAATCACGTGGAGTAAAAGTTATTGAACCTGAAAGCGGATTTCTAGCCTGTGGAACAAATGGAAAAGGTCGCTTAGCTGATATTAATGTTATTTATGAAACAGTTAAAAACTACCTTGTTCCAAAACAAATTTTAAAAGGTAAAAAAGTTGTTATAACAGCAGGCGGAACAAAAGAAAATATTGACGCTGTTCGCTATATCGGAAATTATAGTTCTGGGAAAATGGGTATTGCACTAGCAGATAACGCATACAGACTTGGTGCAGATGTTGTTTTAATTTCAACAGTTCCTACTGATAAAAAATATAAAGTTATTAATGTTCAAACAGCACAAGAAATGCACGATGCAGTAAAAGATGAATTTAAAAACGCATACACACTCATTATGGCAGCAGCTGTTAGTGATTATAGGGTTAAAAACAAATCAGAACAAAAGATAAAAAAAGACGGAAATTCTTTAACAATAGAACTTATTGAAAACCCTGATATTTTAAAAGAAATGTCTGCAATAAAAAGAAAAGACCAAATTGTTGTTGGTTTTTGTGCTGAAAGCGAAAACCTACTTGAATATGCAAAAGCTAAAATCAACAAAAAAGCTTGTGACTATATTTGCGCACATGATATTTCAAAAAAAGATATTGGCTTCTCGTCAAACGATAATGAATTGTATATAATAAATAAAGAACTTGATGTTTATCATATTGAAAAAACAGATAAACAAACTGCAGCACTTAAAATCTTGGAAAAAATTTATGGAACAAATTAATAAAATTATCAAAAAAATCGAAGAATTTGCCCCATTAACAACAGCTCAAAAATGGGATAATTCTGGTTGGCAAATTAATTTAGGGAAAAAAGATGTTTCTAAAATCCTTTTAGCGCTTGATGTTACACCAGCTAGTGTTGATGAAGCAATCAAGAAAAAATGCGATTTAATTCTTTCTCATCATCCAGTGTTTTTTGACAACATCAAAGTTATTGATGCTCCATTTATTATCAAAGCCATAAAAAACAATATTCAAATTTATTCAGCACATACAAATTTAGATATTGCAAAAGGTGGAGTAAGTGAATACTTAGCTGAAAAATGTGGATTTGTCGAACTAGACACTGCTTTTGAGTTCATTAAATACAAACAATTTAATGAAGCAAAAAACTTTTCTAAGCTTATTTCAACACTAAAAACAATCTTCAGCTTACCAAGTATCCGTGTTGTTAACAGCAATAGAAAAACTTATAAATCAATTGCGTTTTGTTCTGGTAGTGGAGCTGAATTCATCCAAGATTTAGAAAAAATCGGAATTGATGTATTTATTACAGGTGATTTAAAACATCATCAAGCACTAAGTGCTAGTAATATGACAATAATTGATTTAGGACACTTCCACAGCGAACGTTTTGTTGTTGAAATTTTCAAAAACATTTTAAAAGACGAAGATGTGGAAATTGTTGCCGCTACTGAAAAACCTGCTTGGGAGATGCTATAATGAAAAATTTAGTTATTGCGTTATTATCACTATTTTTAATGCAAAATATTTCTTTTGCAAAAGACGCTGTTCAATTTACTTTCCCTAATGAAGGTTGGCACAGTGTTGCAAGTCCTGATAAAGTTCAATCTAAAAAATGCTATGTTCCAAGCAATCAAACCACCGAAAATCATACAGAAATGCTTGTTTTCTATGAACGTGTTTTAAAAAACAAAGGCATTAGCCCAATGATTATTCTTCATAAACAACTTGGAAAAGATAGAACTAATTTTGGCGACATTACACCAGAATACATTTATCTTACACCTGAAGATGCTATGGTTACTTGGTGTAGCAAAACTAAAAACACCTGCGCTATCACAAGAGCATTGCAAGGTCAAAATGGCGTTATTGTTGTTCAATATATAAACAAAGCACCTCATTATTCTCAAAATATGTTTGGACAATGGTCAAATATTTTAAGCACAGTAAAGCTATATAAACCAGCAGAAGATAAAGTTACATCACCTCAAAGACTGATAGAACTATAATTATGCAAATAACTGGCGGAATATACAATTCAAGAAAAGTTAAAACAGCAGAGTTTGAGAATATAAAACCAACACTTTCCAAAACTCGACAAGGAATTTTTAACACACTTGGAGCAATGATTGATTTTGAAGGCAAAGTTTTCTTTGATTTATTTTCTGGTAGCGGAATTATGGGACTAGAAGCACTATCTCGTGGTTTCAAGGTAATTTGTTTTGAAAAAGATAAACGTACAGCATTTGCCATAAAAGAAAGCTACAAAAGTTTAAAACTTACCCCAGAGTTATATTTTGGTGATTCACTCAAAAATATTTTAAAAGTTAATACAAAGGCTGATGTTATTTTTATAGACCCACCTTATGAAACAGATCTATATGATAAAGCCTTAAAAGTTATTAAGGAAAACCATGTTCTAAACGAAGATGGAATTATAATTCTTGAACATCCTGAAGATAAGCTTATAAACAACGAAGGCTTTGAATTAATCAAAGCCAAATCGTATGGTAATAAAACTATTTCTTATTTTCAGTTAAGTGGAATAACTAATTGCTGACCAATTGATAATTTATGAGCATTAGTTAATTTGTTTGCCTGTCTAATTTTTTCAACTTTTGCAGGGTCATATTTTCCGTAGAAACGTAAAACAATCGAGCTCATAGAATCACCTGATTTAACTGTATAAGTTTCAAATGTAGGAATAATTGTTTCTTCTTCTTCCGCAACAGAGTTTGCTGGAATTACAGCAATTTGAGGAAGAGTATCTTTTCTAGAAATTTTCTTTTCAAATTTTGGTTGACCCAAAGATGTAATATCTGCTTCATCACCAATATTTGAACTGATACTTAAGATTGCATTCATAATAAACATGCATAAAGCACCAGCAATAAAACCTGTTAATAAATATACACCAGGAGATTTTTCTTCTTTAGGATTGATTTTAAAGTTTTGCCATAAAAGGTCAAGCTCTTTTTGTCTGCCTGTTCTTCTATATGCTCTAGGAGCATTATCTTCTTGAATATTATATTCTTTTTGATTTTTTAATTCAGAAAGAAATGCTACTTTTTCATCTGAAAGAGTTGATCTGTAAATTGATGAATTTCTCATATATATGTTCCCAATCCTTTCCCTGTATAGTTTAATGATATGCCAAATTTTGTTTATAAGTCAAGCAAGTCAAGCGTTATATTACAAAAAAAGACCAATGTTTTACATTGGTCTTTTATATATTCTATTTGTATTTAAATTAAGCTGCTTGACCTTTAATTTCTGTAATCAAATAATTAGCAATCCATTCAAAATCACTATTTGTTTCAGCTGCTTTTTGTAAGTAATCAATTGATGACTCACCAATTCTGATTAGAACCATTGCAACAATGCCTCTAGTTCTACCTTTTACAACTTGTAGAGAATCAACTAAAGAAGGAACTGCATCTCTTCCGATGTTTACTAATTCGTTTTCAATTGCGTTCTTTTGATTATTATCTGCTGATTCTAATTTATCTAAATATTCGTTAATTGGTAATAATACTGCGTTCATTTATATAAACCTCATTAAATTCTTCTTTAACT
>CAZNLZ010000082.1:0-6626 GCA_964574225.1 uncultured Muribaculaceae bacterium
TTCACGACTGTGCGAGCCGAAAGGAAATTTTAAGAGAGCGAAATTTCCGTAGAGTATTTCTGCAAAAGGGTGACTAGGTTCGTTAAATCTAGGGCGTACTGTGTTTATTTTTTATTTTGGTGTTTCTGATAAATAGTAATTTGTCATACTGAGTGAAACGAGGTATCGCAAAGATTAGAAAATATAAAGCTTGTGCGATTCTTCGGATTTTGTCCTCAGAATGACATTATAATCATTGTCATATTGAGCAAAGCGAAATATCGCAATAATTAAAAAACATAGGAAGCAGAACTTATAAGGTTCTGCTAATTCGTTTGCTTAAATTTAAGAAAGGGGATGGTTAATATGGTTTAGTTGAAAAGAATATTAAAAAATCGTGTGAAATACTATCAAAAAGAAAGAAATGGAATAAAAATGATTAGAAAAAAATTAGACGACTTAAAAAACAAATTTGTAGAAAGAGCAAATACATTATTTACAAGTATGAAAGATAATGATGAAATCGAACAGAAAATTAAGACTCAAAGGAGCATACAAGGTCTAGGAGCAACAAAAGAAACAGATGAAAGCGAACTTTCATCACTTGCAGAGAGAGAAATAAAGAAAAAATATGCAGTATCAGCCAAAGACGAGGAAATGAAAATGGAAGTATTAGAAGAAGAAAAAGATTATAACAAAAGAGCAGATTTATTATATCCAACAATGAAAGTCAAAGAGGAGAAAAAGGAAGATTGTTTGGACAAAATAAATATTAAAAAAGAAGAAAAGATTGAACCTAAATACAAAGACTCAGAACCAATAGAAAAACATCAAAAAGAAGAACAAGAAATGAAATCAAATAAAAATGATGAAAAAACTATTGGTGATAATAGAAAGATTAAAATAAAACGTAGTTTAAGAGATTTTGATTTAAACGATGAAGATTATGAAGTTTCTAGGAATACAATTTCTGTCAAAAAGAAGAAGGAAAAATTTGATATAATAAACAATGTTAATTTCCCAAATGACGCTGGAAATAAGGAGATTGACGCTTTGAAGAAAAAAGCAAAAGAAACTCGTAGTGAACGATTACGCGAGGATAATGAATTTTATTTAAAAACTCATCCTGAAACTATTAAAGAAAAGTTGGTTGTGGATAATATTGAAAATCTTTATTTAAAAGAAAAAGTAATAGAAAAAACAGGAGTAGAAACAGCCGAAAATTTGCATATGTCGAAAACAAAATCATATTTAGATACAGACTACGCAAAACAACATAAAATTTATAATAATTATAATGAAGCACCAAATGATTTAAAAAAGTATTTCCAAAATAAAATATCTGAACAAATTGGAGAAGATAAATTAGATAAAACAAAAGGCATCTTAATAGATGCAGATACGGACTCTAGCAAGAATCTAAAAGATAACTTATTATCTAATGAAGAATTTATTAATAAATTAAAAAAATTTGATAAAGCTTTGAAAAATAATTATTTGGTAAATAATTCTATTCAATTTACTGGAAAAAATTGGGGAAATGCAATAGGCCGCGCAGATATTAGAAATATGCATATAAATCAAAGTGGTGATATTGAATTATATATTGCAGATGTTTATGATTTTAATGAAGGTGAAGCAAGTAATCCAGTGAGAGTTGGTCGAAATAGACAAGATAAGGGTGAAATAACCCCATATTTCTATGCATATCGTGTTATAATACCAAGAAAAGAAAAAGAACAAATATTAAAGGGTAGATAATGATAAATAAAAAAAATATAATTTCGAATAAAGAAATTCTTGTCTATTTATTTATATCAATGTTTTTATCTATAGTAGATTCATTAACTTCGGTTCAAGTAACTACAAATGAAATGTTAATAAAGGCTTTGATTGCACTTAGTTATTTTTACATTCATATAGTTTTATTATTGATTACAAATTTTATATTTAAATTTATAGATATTAAAAATGAAAAAGTTAGAAAAATAATTAAAATAATATTACGCATATTTGCAATAATCTATATTTTATTCTTAATATTTGTGGTTGATTTCGGCTATATGTTGGCAACTGCTGATTTTGGACAGTAGAATATAAAAATTACTTATCCGAATATAATAATTGGTAAATCGTTATCTTGAGCAAATTGGCGTAAAAATATTGGGATTTGTTCATATTTTTGACCATAAGCAAATACACCTTGAATTTTTGGACGTGATATTAAAATTTCATTGTACTTTCTATTATATTTTCTTTCGCCAAAATGGATGCTTTCAAATATTTCAAGTAATGCTTGGGCAAATTTCTTGTTTTTTCTTTCAACATCTGTAATTGATTTGCAGTCTTTGATTTCTTTGATTGCTCTTAAGTAATCATTATCAGAATAATTCAAATGACGTTTTATTAAATTAGGAATATAAGTTCTATAGTGATGTTTATTTCTTTCGAATCTTGGCTCTTTTTGTTTGTCTCTAAACAAGTAATTACGTTTTAAATCTTCAATATCTTTTTTAAATCCTGAGCCAAAGTCTTTAAAATATCCGGCATGAATATCATTAGGGTTTACATCTAAAATTAGACCTTGTTTTTTAAATACCTTATACTCTCTTGGATTCATGTATGATGAACTTAATAGTGCTTCTGAGTCTATTAAAGAAAAAGTCGTGAAAATATGAAGTTGTTGTTCTGTATCTAAACCGTGCACCAATCCTTGCCAATTTTTTAGGGTTGTTCCATCTTCAAATCCATAATTAGAAAGTTCTTTATCAGTTTTGTTTATATAGAGAACAGTATTTGTAATATCATTAGCGCTTAAAACCTCACAATTTGTCATTTTAGAGGCTTTTGGAATTCGTGTTTGAGGTAAAAATATTTGAGTTTCTTGCAAATTCTTTAAATAAGCGTCAATTTTTTCGGCATAACTTTTCATTTCTCCTAATGATTGAATACTTCCAGATGTTTTTAGGATTGCCTCACATAGAATTTTTGAAAGTTCAAAAGTATTAGAGTGTCTTGTTTCAAATGCTATATCTTGTGCAATTTTTTCAACATCTTCTTTTTGTGAGTTTGATAATTTTTCACTCCAATTGCTTGTTTTAATAAGTTCGTAGATTTTTAGTTGTTTATCTTCTGGCAAATTAAATTTCTGCAAAATATAAAATGCGTCAAAGGAAGCTTCTTCTGGATTAGAAGAAATATCTTTTAGTATAGTTGCAATAGCTAAAATATTTTTGTCTTCTTGCGTTAATTGTTTAAATTGTGGATTTTGGGTTATATTTTTTAAAGTATTTATAGTGTTTTCTGACTTTTTGTCTTTTAATTCTGGTAATTCTGCATAGATGGAATCTAAATGAGATGTTAATTCTGAATTAGATTGTATTGCCGATATTAAGCCTTCTATGCCAGCAAAAAATTTTGTTTTATTTTCTTCTGATAGTAAATTTGTGTTTATTCCAATTGCTTTTGCTAATTTAGGAAGAACTTTGCAGTATTCTTCTTGGTTTTTCGGAACTAATGGATATGTTGCTTCTGAAATATTTGTATTGAACAAGCTTGCATTATGTTTTACCAATAATTTTAGTAGGTTTCTCTTTTCTTTAAAGCTTAGTTTTGAAATATTCTTTTTATCTTTATAGTCGATAAAGTCTATTAATATTGTGATGTAATTGTGTTCTAGGTTTGGATTAGAGTCTTTTATATTGATAAATTCTTGGGTTTGTCTGTTGTTGTATTCTTTTGTAATCGCAAGATGAGCTTCATCAGGTGTTAATTTCCTTGATAAAGGTGTTTTTTCCTCTGTTGTGAATTGAAGATATTTTTCTGTATTATCTTTGTTTTTGATAAAGTCTAAGGCTTGGTAGCTTTGTAGTTTTGCACCTGTTAGCTCTTTATATATCTCAACGTCAGTATCTGAAAGATTATTTCTGATTGCACTTGCAGCTTCTGATAACGTTAAACGTCTTTTATCTTGTGGGTCTGAAAGTCGCACTAGTCTTGAATATTTTTCATCATCAGTTACGATAGCTATCGCATCTGCTTCAAAAAATCTGTTTGATAATTCATAAAAGATGTTTATTTTCTGCTTATCAAATTTTTGTTTTACAGTCAAAACAATGCCTTCATCGCTTAATATGTGGTGGTAAGGTCTTTTTTCATTTCTTTGAGTAAGATGATTTTTGATGTTGATAAATTCTTGAATATCGTTTTCTTCAAGTTCACCTACAACCACGCTTTGAGCTTCTTTGTATGATAATGAGCGAGATAAATTTGAATTGTTATCAATTAAATCAATAACTCTTTGCGCTTGATTATTATCTAATTTGTCTAGTGTAAGTGATAAAGCTTCTTTGTCGGTTGGAACTCTTGATAATAAAGCTTGACCCTCTTCGTTTGTTGATGTTAATTCAATAAATCTTTCTACTTGGTTTTTGTCGCTGATAAAATCTATTATTCTGAAATAAGAAATAACGTCTTTTAATCTTAAGTATGTTTGAGCCTGAATATCATCAAAGTTTTCATTACACATCAGGCATGCTTCGCTATTTGTTAATGGTCTTGATAATAAAGCATTCCCTTCTTCATCTGTATCTTTTAGGTCAATAAATCTTTGAAGTTTGGTGTTATCTACATTGTTTTTTACTACTGAAACAGCTTCTTTTTGTGAAAGCTTTCTAGAAGCAGGTGCGTTATCTCCAGATATAAAAATAAATCTTTTTGTTTGTTCTTCATCAAATTCATTTGAAACGATTGCAGCCATTTCTTTTAGTGTAATTTCTCTTTCAAAATCCTTAGCATTTTCTATTAAGAATAAAAGATGTTTGAATCTTTTTTCGTTATTTATTATTGAATTAGCGTCTTTTTCTCCGCAACCAGCTTTTCTTAATTGTTTATATATTTTGTTTTTATCGGCTTTTTCTTTACTTTTTTTCTTTCCAAATGAAATTGAGTCTTTGTTTTGCAATTCAAATGTATCTTTTGACAGTGGCATAGTTGTTAATCTGTTAAAAGATAGTTTTTTAAAATTCGTATTTAATGTATTTATTGCATTAACTCTCATTCCTACTTTATTATAAAACCTCTAAAAATTTTTTTTACAAAAAATAGGGTCTATTTAGACCCTATTTTTTATATTTTATGAAATTATTTTTTTAAATACCAAGCTTGAGTTCCTTCTCTCACAACATGAGTGAAACCTAAGATATCATTTTTTAATTCATAGCCCTCTGGAATTTTGTGAGTGCCTTCAGTGAAGTCGCATAAATTCCATTTGATTTTTAGTTTTCCTGTTTCAGGGTCTGTTACGATTTTTGCATTTTTTGGCAAATCGCCTGTTGCGTTAACTTCTGCAATCTGATCCTTTTTTAATCGATTCATCATTACTCTAAGAGTTCCAATTTTTGTTGCACTGTTTTCTTCAGCTACTGCTGTTGCTTCTGCTGGCGCTGCAGTTGAAACGAAAGCATCTCCTTCTTCGTTTCCTGCAAATGAAATATTTGTGTCCTCATTTACGCTTGTTTTTGTGATTGCTGGTGCTGGAGCATATGCTTCATTGCAAAAATTTACATTTTGAATACCCATTGTCATAACTAACCGTCCTTTTCCTACCAAATTAAAATACTAACTAACCTATGTTCTTATAAAGTATTTTTTCTTACCAAAAATGTTAAAAGTTTTTTCTTTGTTAAGAAAAGTTGATTTTCAAAGTTTGCCAAAAAAAAGGGATTTTGTTAAAAATCCCATGATGATAGCATAATCTCGTCTAAATCAATGTATGAAAAAACTTATTTTTTTAAATACCAAGCTTGAGTTCCTTCTCTTACAACGTGAGTGAAACCTAAGATATCATTTTTTAATTCATAACCAGCAGGTAATGTATGAGTGCCTGGAGTGATATCTGCGATATTCCAAGTCATTCTTAAGCCATACATTGGGTCATCAACGAATTTCGCATTTTTTGGCATTTGTTTATTTTCATTAATTGTTGCAATTTGTTCTGGAGTTAATCTATTGAATAAAATTCTGGCCAAGCCAATTTCTGGAGCTGTTGCTTCTGCTGGTTTGTCGTTCTTTGAAAATTCGCATTTGTCTTCTATTTGTTCAAATTTACGAATATCATCCCAACCTTGAGGTTGAACATTTTGTGCATTATTCATTGCGTATAATCCGCTCATGCCTGCATTACTGTGAAAAGCAATAGTCATCTTCTTTCTCCTTTACTTACATTCCAAATATATTGATTTTACTAACATTTCCGATTTGTATTTATAAAAAGAAATTTCGAGAGTCAAAATTTACAAGATTTCTTGAAATATTAAGAAACATTAAGTGATTGTTTTATTAGGGATGCGGGGTATTTACTACAAATATAGTAAAATTCTTTGAAACATATTAAAAAAAGTGTTATAATGAAAATGTAGGTAGCCCCGATTAAGGGCAGTCACAAGAAGTCCTAGTCGGGTACAAGCAAAATTCTGTACAAGTAAAACTTGGTTAGCGAGTGCGAAGCGAACGACAATGAAATGAAGTGAGTGACAGCAACGAGCGAAAAGAATTTCAAGATAGCGAAATTCTTACAAGTGAAGATTACAGGGTTTTTAGAAAATCACCTGAGCGCGTAGATTAGCGAAAGGGACATAATGGATAAG
>CAZNLZ010000083.1:0-6590 GCA_964574225.1 uncultured Muribaculaceae bacterium
GGCTGAAATGGCAAACTATGCACAAAAATTCATCCTTCCAAATGCAAAATTATCTTTAGAATATGGTAGCCAATTTGATAGATACTTGCCATATGAAGGTGTTGCAGAAGGTTCTGTAACTCAAGCTTCAATACTTTCTGGAAGAGGAGTACCAGAAGCACTATTGGATAGAACATCTGCAAGATTTTTAATTGCTGCACAATGGAAGCCAATCGAAGGTGGTTCTAAGATTGCTGAAATTGCTAGATGTAAAGCTGAGTTGAATGAATTAAACGCATACTTAACTCAAGTAAACACAGAACTTGAAATGAACGTAAGAGAAGTTGTAAATAGAGCTATTGCGAAATACTTTATTATCGAAAAATCTTACAAAGCTATGTTTGCTGAAGCTGAAAACTACAAAGCAGTTAAAGCTAAATACTTAAGAGGCAAATCACCAATTACTCAATTAGTTGACGCTCAGGAACTTTATACAAAAGCTAAAGTTGAGGCTATGAACGCTCAAAACGAATTCTTCAAAGAATTAGTTTGGGTACAAAGAGGTCTTGTTAACATCAACTGGACAAAAGCTGATAAAGAAGCTAAAGATTGGATTCAAAAAGTTAAGGATACACTTCCTGCAGAACAAGACTTTACTCTATAAAAAGAGCTAAACGAAAAAGAGTCGGCTAAAACCGGCTCTTTTTTTATTTAAAAGCATATACAATGTTACACAAATTGTTTTAAAACAGTTATCTTTAGCCTATTTTAGTTTTTAAGTAACAAGAAAAATTGTATAAATAGTTCGTCATACTGAGTGAAACGAAGTATCACAATAATAATCATTTTCATCTAAAATTTGCGATTCTTCGGCGAAGCCTCAGAATGACACTATTATAAAGACTACTAAATTTTGTGTGAAATAAGATACAAATAGCATAATTATTTTATACATATATCGATAACACTATTTATGTAATTAAAAAGGCTATAATTACTAAGAACCCTTTTTATATTACATACCTTTTCTTATTTTTATCTCAGAAATTTTAGCTTTAACATCCAACCCCATTTGCATTTCTAAATCACGAATTTCTTGGAAAATTTCCTTCATAATTTCATTAGGATTTGGATTATTTATATTTGTGCCAACAAGTTCATCTTTTCTTATTTGAATTTCTTCTTCCGCTTTTTCAATAACAGCAATAACCTCGTCAATTTCATCTTCTGTGAAATTAAGCAATTTTAAATTATCAGCAAGAGTTTTCTTAATACCATCACGCTCTTTGCGTAACTTTTCTGTCTTGCTTTCTTCTTCAACAATACCAAGTTTTCGACCTAATTTTTTTAAAAAACTCATTAAATCAACCCTTATTTATATTAACACTATACTTACTTACCCAATCTGCACCATATTTGCAAACATATAAGAATAACCATTCACGGTATCTCAAATACATCCATAAAGGATTATCATATGCTTTTGCACATTCTTGTCTGCAAATTTCAAGAATTTCTTTTAACTGTCTAGAATTTGAACCACTAGAATCAAAATTTATATTAGGAGAAAATTCTTCTTCTGCTGGGTATATTTTTGTAATTCCATATTTTTCAGGTTCTTCAGCTAATTTTGCGTGACGCCCCATTGTAAATACACTTCTCCCATAAGAATGAATAATATCTTTGTATTTTATTAACATATATACAGTTTGAAGTGCATCATCACGAGTTTCTGATGGGAAACCAAAGAAAATAAAAGCGAAATTCCAAATTAAAGCTTCTTTTGACGCTTTTAAAATATCAAAACGCTTATCTAAATCAATACCCTTGTTAATCATTTCCATAACTTTATCAGAGCCAGATTCCAAGCCCCACATAATCATTCTTAAACCAGCCTCATAAGCTTTATTTAAGATTTCAGGACTAAATGCTGTTTCTAATCTTGCATCACAGAAATAATTAATATCTATATTTTCATCAAGTAATTTTTCAGAAAATTCCTTCATATAAACAGGAGAAACAGATTCATCAATAAATTCAAATTTAGAAATATTATATTTTTCTTTGAATTCTTTGAATTCTGAAATTACTTTATTAATATTTTTTATATTAAAGTTTTGTCCAAAATCTTGGTCGCAGAAACTACATTTACCCCAATAACAACCACGTGAAGATTGGAATGGCATAACAATTTCTGGAGCAAAATATTTATCTAACTTATAATCATCCAAATTCATATTGTGCATAGCATCAAGCTTGATTGGTTTCATTTTAGAATTCTGAACAACTTTTCCGTCCTTCATATACATAAAATTAGGAACCATCTCAATTGGAATTTGGTCATTATAATATTTTGCCAATTCAACAATAGGACCTTCGCCTTCTTCAACAGAAACACTATCTGCAAACAAATCAAAGAACTCTGTATGTTTTTGAAGCTCATCGGCTATACGTCCAAAGAAATTTCCACCGATATTTATATGCGCGTTTGTTCTCTTCTTTAACATATAAGTAAGCGTCAAACCAGGAATAATTTGGCTTGAAGAATTAATTGAAACCGCAATAAATCCACAATTTTTATCTAAAATTTCTTGGATTTTATTCTCATAATATGCGGCAAAAATATTCGATTTTTTATCTAAAACAAAATATTTTATGCTTTGATAATTGAATTTAAAAAATGGATTTTGAACCCCATCAAACTCTATTTTTGTAGGACAATAAGGAAGCGAAACAATTTCTAACGACCTATCTATTACATTTAATGACTTAATTAAAGTCAAAGGCTCATAGAATGCCTCTGTGTGGAATGTTTGTTTAGCACTATCAATAAACGCAGGCAACTTAAAAGCGTCTGTATTAGAATTAACAAACTTCTTCAACTTATCATATTTATAAAAAATTAGTTTTTGTTCAAAAGAATAATCACTTTCCTTTTTAGAAGGTGAATATATTTTCATTACAGTTTTCTTTAAATCTTCATATTGAAATTTGATAGTTGTTAATGCAGACTCAATAGATTTTCTATTTAAAATAGCATCAAAGAAATCAATATTTAAATCCATTGAAGAAACATTAAAGCCCTCAGATTTAAGTTGTCCAACAAGAGAAGGCACAGCAAAGTGAGGACTAACAGGAGTCCATTGTGGAGGAAATATCAACAACATTTCTTTTTTCGTCATCTGATGCCTTCTAACTTATATTCTATTATAACATATTCACATAATTTTAAGAAATGTAACATAATTATTACATTTTTTATATAAAATGACACTTTTTGTATATACAAATTCTTTATTCATATATATAGGATATTACGAGGAGAGACAACTATGTCAGTAGGATTTAATTCATATGATGATTTCAAGCAATACTTGGAAGATTCTGGCTTAAAGACAACAAAAATTAATTCTCAATGGGGCGAAGCAGACTTCTTTGATTACGGTGCTGCATTAAGTACTGAATTACAAGATATGATTTGCAACCCAAATAAATACAACTTAGACGCATCAGATGATGCAACAGACGGTTTTGACGAAAACGATAAACGTTTACAAGCGGAAATTGCTGCATTATTTAAAAACAAAAACGTTATGCAACGTGGTGACTTCGTTCAAACATTAAGAAGTATGGGCTATGAAGTTAACGTTTCATACGTAAAATCAACATACATTCCAGATAACAAAGCAGACGGTCACTGGGATACAAACGTATCGACAGCAAGCATTGGTGTTTATACAATTTCTGACGGAAAAGGCGGCGACTTAATCGTAGCTGACGCAAACGGTAACGGTGCACTTGAAGTTGAAGAAGTTATGATGAACCACATCTTAGACGGCGTAAACGAAGACGTAATGGCAGACATTAAAGCTAGACAAGGTATCAACGGTGTTGTATCTTCAGGCGCAAGCAACGGCAACTCAGATTATACAAATAATACAAACAATGAAGGCGAAGAAATTTCTCAAGAAGAATTCAATAGCATTGTAGAAAAATACTTAGAACAAGGCTATGGCGAATCATTAGCAGAAAACTTAGCAAATGGTGACCTAGATGTAGCATTACACGGTATGCAATATACAGGAAACTATGAAGCAAAAACAGAAGAATCTGAAGAAGAGACTTCTCAAATGGAATTCAATAAAGCTGTAAATAGCTATATTAGCGATGGTAAATCAATCGAAGAAGCAGTATCTTTAGCAAATTCAAAACTAGGCGTTGATATGGACTACACTGGCAGCGAAAAAGAGAAAATTGAAGAAGTAGAAGATAAAAAAGCAGCATAATAAAACAACTAATAAAAAAAACGACTGATTTTTCAGTCGTTTTTTAATGCAAAATTATAAAGCAAGAACCAATTATCATTATGCAAGTTCCAATAATTTTTGCTTTTAAATTCTTTTCTTTGAAAACTTCATATCCTAAAAATACTGTAACCAAAGAAGAAAGTTGAAATAAAGCAAGGGCATAGGCAACATTCATTTTTTCAAATACAAAATTTGTTGAATACTGCATTAATCCAAGACACAAAGCAATAAAAATTATTGCAAAATAGTTTGATTTTGAAGCTAAAGCAAATTTTTTCTTTGTAATAATCAAGAAAACAAAAGACCAAAAAGCGCCCATAAAACACCATAATATAAACCCTGCTTCAACAGATGACATTAAAATAATTTGTTTTAAAAATGCAGCTTCAATCCCTGTTAAGACAAGTGCTATTAAACGATATTGTATATCTTTTCTTTTAAATAATTTAAAAGAAAACCCTTCCGCTGATGAAACAAAAATAAACTTACTACCCCAAATAATCAAAAACATTCCCAACAGACCAAATAATGATGGGATTTCTTTTAACAAAAATAAAGAAGCAATAAGTCCAACAATACTTTTATAAGAATTAATTGGACCAACAACAGACAGTTCACCAATATTAATTGCTTTTATAATACAAAGAATTCCAAGCGTACATAAAAAACCACACATAAAAACAATAAACCAAAAATATAGAGAATAAGTTTGACTGAATACAAGATTAAGAAATGGTAAACAACATAAACTAAGCAAAGTATATGTATAAAAATTTATTGTCAGTGATGAATTTTCAACAGCCAACTTCTTTTGAAATACATTCGCAATTGGATTTGAAAGTATTCTAATTATTAAAAATATTACTAAAAGCAACGATATAGACATAATTTCATACTAGCACTAAAAAATTATTAGCCTAAAACCTTAATTTTTTGCCTACCTTCAAGGTACTCAATGTGTTCTTTTTTAATAACTTCTCCTGGAAGCAAAATAGGAATATCTGGCGGATAATCGGCAATAACTTCCATACAAACCCTTGCAAGCGAATACTTTAGTTCAACCTCTTTATATGATTTACCCCAAATCAAAGAAGGAGTATAACGAACACGAGGTTCAACATTTTTAAATACTTTTATTTCTCTTTCTGAATCGTTTGTAATACGAATATTATTTAAACAAACATCAGTAAGAGCCTTTTGTAATTTTCTTAACTTAGACTTAGATGTTCCTAATCCAGTTAAAAATAGAACTGATTTTTCATTTGCAAGTTCATCTTCAATATGATACTTTTCAAACAAAATATCCGATAATTCATATCCAGACATATTAGTAATTTTAACTAATATTTTCGTAACATCATTGTTATATGAAAATACTTGCAAATTAGGTAATTCTTTTAAACTTCTTATTAATCTATTAACGTGTTTAACGTGGTCAGAAATATGTTCTTTTCCTTTTTGAGAGGCAAGATAATTAATAGTTGCTTCAATATTAACCAAAATGGGATAAGATGGAGAAGTTGTTGTAATTAAGTTAAGAGCATCTTGAAATGGTTTTGGTTCCAAATCAGACTCATTTGAAATATGCAATAAAGCAGAAGGATTTAAAGCTCCTGCTGTTTTATGCAAAGATTGAACAACAACATCAGCGCCTTGCATTAATGATGGAGTACCTAAAGCCTTATTAAAATCCCATAAAGCACCGTGTGCTTCATCTACTAACAACTTTGCACCATATTTTTTACAAATAGCAGAAACTCTATAAATATCTGTCATTAAACCTTCATAAGTTGGATTAGTCATTATAAAAAGTTTAATATCGCGATTACGCTTGAAGGTTTCCTCTATATAGTCATAATCCAATGCTTCATAAATTCCCCAATCAGAGTTATAAACTGGAGTAATCCAAATCGGAATTGCACCAGATAAAACTAACCCATTATATACAGATTTATGACAATTTCTAGCAATTAAAACTTTATCATTCTTATTAAGAATAGCAAGCATTGAAGCAACAATACCTGATGTAGAACCATTTGTTAAAAAGAAAGTTGACTTAGCACCATATATTTTTGCGGCATCATCTTGCGCTAGTTTAATAATACCAGTTGGTCTAGATAAATTATCAAATCCTTCAATTTCAGAATAATCACAAGTAAAAAACTTTTTACCAAGCATTTTCCTAGATTCAGGGATAACAAAATCACCTTGTCCGTGTGAAGGTGTTGTAAATAATGTTCTGTTGCTTTTCTTAAACTTTTGAATAAATTTAATGATTGACATACAATTATTATAAAATGAAAC
>CAZNLZ010000084.1:0-6573 GCA_964574225.1 uncultured Muribaculaceae bacterium
TTATCTTCATCAACAGAAGCTAAAACAACAATTGCTTCACCAAGTTTTGCTGATAACATTTCGCTACCAAGTTTAACAAGATTTGCTGGGAATGCTTCAATTTCAGAGATAAACAATTTACCACCGTTTATATCCTGAGCTTTTGAAATAAATGATTGGAACTTAGATTTTGCTTGTTCTGCTTTTACATTTTCAAGCTCAATTTGAAGATTTTTGTTATCAACAGCAAGTTTCATCAATCTTTCACCAAGTTCAGAAACAGGACATTTAAAGCCTTGTGTCATTTTATCAACTAATGCTGATTTTTCATTTAAAACTTGAAGTGCTGCTTTGCCACATACAGCTTCAATTCTTCTTGTACCAGCTGCAACTGCTGCTTCAGATACAATTTTTGTTAAACGAATTTTACCAGTTGAACTTGCGTGTGTACCACCACAAAGTTCTGATGAGATATTTCCAAATTTTACAACTCTAACATCATCATCATATTTTTCACCAAATAATGCCATAGCACCTGATTTTTTCGCCATTTCAATATTCATTACTTCAGTGTTTTGTGCAATATCTTCATCAATCCAAGCATTGATAATATCTTCAACTTCTTGAACTTCTTCTTTTGTCATAGCACGAGGGAATGTAAAGTCAAAACGAGTTCTGTTATCTTCAACAAAAGAACCAGCTTGATGTACTTCTTCGCCTAAAACTTTTCTTAAAGCTGCTTGAATCAAGTGAGCATTAGAGTGATGAATTGTTATTTCTTTTCTTCTATCTGTATCAATTGAAGCAGTTACAACATCATCAACTTTTGCTTCACCATTAACCATTTGTACACGATGAACAAATAATTTATTTACTTTGAATGTATTTAAAACTTCAGCTTTAAAATCTTTACCTTCAATTATACCTGTATCACCAACTTGACCACCAGATTCAGCGTAGAATGGTGTTTTATCAAGCATAATATCAATAAAGTCACCAGCTTCAATAATTGCAATAATTTTGCCGTCAGCTTGTGTATTGTCATAGCCAACAAATTCAGTTGAACCAAATTTATTTTCAACATCAACATAAACAAGGTCATCAGTTAAGCTGATTTTATGAGCTGCGGCTTTTGCTCTTTCTTTTTGTTTTTTCATTTCTTCTTTATAGCCTTCAGCGTCAACCGTTACACCTTTTTCAGCAGCAATTTCAATCGTTAATTCAAGAGGAAAACCAAAAGTATCATATAATTTAAAAGCATTTTCCCCATCAATAACTTTTGATGTTTGCATTAAATCTTCAAGAAGTTTATAACCTCTATCAAGAGTAATTTTAAATCTTTCTTCTTCTTGTTTAATTGTAGATTTAATTTTTTCTGCATTCTTTTCTAATTCTGGATATTGTCCTTTGTATAAACCAATAACAGTATCAACAATTTCGCTTAAGAAAGGAAGTTCCAAGCCTAATAACTTACCATGTCTTAATGCGCGACGTAAAATCATTCTTAAAACATAGCTTCTACCTTCATTACCAGGAGTTACTCCATCATTAATCATAAATGATACACATCTTGCGTGGTCAGTGATAATTCTTAGAGAAACATCTGTTTTTTGGCTTTGTTTGTACGGAACTTTGCTCATTTCTGATACTTTATCCAAAATTGGTTTTAAAAGGTCAGTTTCAAATGTAGAATCCTTACCTTGAACAACCATTGTAATACGTTCCAAGCCCATACCAGTATCTACATTCTTCTTTTCTAATGGAGATTGATTACCTTCTTCATCTTGGAAAAGTTCTGTAAATACCAAGTTCCAAATTTCAACCCAACGGTCGCATTCGCAAGTTGCAATAGAGCAATCATCACTACATTTTAAGTGTTCACCTAAGTCATAGTGAATTTCTGAGCAAGGGCCACAAGAACCTGTAGCTCCTGGAGGCCCCCAAAAATTATCCTTTTTACCTTTTCTGATTACACGTTCTGGAGCAATACCAACATCTTTTGTCCAAATTTCAAAAGCTTCATCATCAGTTTCATAAATTGTAATCCATAAACGTTTTGGGTCTAATTTCAAGTAATTAGTTACAAAATCCCAACTCCAAGGAATAACTTCTTTTTTGTAATAATCGCCAAATGCAAAGTTACCTAACATTTCAAAGAAAGTATGGTGACGTGGTGTTCTACCTACATTTTCGATATCTGAGTCCTTACCACCAGCTCTAGCACACTTTTGGCAAGATACAGCTCTTGCAGGATCAAATGGTGGTTTTTCCAACCCTAAATAATAAGGTAAAAATTGTAACATGCCAGCTGTAGTTAGTAAAACAGTTGGATTATCAGGCACCAAACTAGAACTAGCTACTTCTGTTGAATTATGTTTATCTCTAAAAAATTCAATGAACTTTTGTCTTATTTCATTTCCTGTTAACGGAGTTGTCATTTTATATTCCTTTTTCTTAATTCTTTATAGGAATATTTTACAACAAACAAATGATGCAATAAAACTATTTACCGTCTTCGCCTCTTAAAATATTATTCAAACAAGAATAACCTTGACCTTGCTTTGAACAATCTTTCTTTCTCTCAGAAGCTGATTTGTGTCTCCACGCAGGCATTACACCAGTTTCAGAGAAAACTACAACATAAATATCTTTACCCAATACATTTGGTTTTTTAGCACCATTTACATCAAAGAAAATTACAAGCCCAGAATTTGCAGTAATTCTAGTACCGAAATAATTATAAATACTTGCTTTTCCGTATGCATCTATATTAATAAAAGAACCATCATTCAATACAGCAGTAATTATGTTTGCACCAACACCAACCTGAGGTCTGTTATAATAAACTTTCTTCCCATCCAAACCAACAGTATCACCCTCATGCCAACAACCCATTTTATCATAGCAGGTTTTCATTGTAATTAAAGATTTTAAATATTTATCATACCAAGCTTTCATATTGGCATTTGAATCATTAGCAACTTCAAAATCAAAATCAGCACCATTTGCTTTTGCCATTGTCATCGCATTAGCCAATGTAGAATATACCTTTTTTGCACGTGATTCATTTGCTTTTTGATTGGCATTAGCAACAATAGTTGGAACTGAAATAGCTGCAATAACACCAATTATAACAAGTGTGATAAGTACTTCTGCTAAAGTGAAAGCTCTTTTATAATTAAACATAATTTTATAAATCCTTTTTTCTTCACTATAACATTTTTTGTGCAAAAAGCAAAAAAGCTTACATTAAGTAAGCTTTTTATATATTTCCCCAATTCTTCTTCCTAGTCTGTAGTTCGCTCTTTAGTTAAATTTCTTTTATTTTCTTATTAATCAAGCAAGGTTTCTAAAATGCTTGCATTCTTAATTGCCAATGCATTTTCTTTCACTTTTTGTTTGTGAATATATGTTCTTAATGCCTCACGAATCAACTCACTTCTTGTTCTGTTTTCGCCTTCTGCAACTTGGTCGATTCTTGATAAAAAATCTTCGGGCATTGAAATTAAAACTCTTGCCATATTTATATTTCCTCTTTTAAATTGCTCTCGTACTTATATAAAAACAATCCGTAGAGAAATATTGCATAATTTATATATACGAAATATAAAAACCCTGATTTCACAAGGGTTTACCATGTTTACAAATGTTAACAATTCAAAATTAAAGTTTATTTTTTTGCATCCGATAACAAATATATAGGTACAAAGGAACTAAAATGAGCGATTATTTTGAAAAAAGCATTGGCAGTGTTGGTTCTGCTAATTTAGGGAATTACGATTTTTCTACAGATGATACAAATCAAGAATCACAAATTAGTGATATCAGTATTTTTTCTCTAGACAAAGGGTCTTACGACGCTACACTGAATGCAATTAATAATTTTCTTAGAAAAGACCCGACTTTTGACAATGTAGCAGAAGAAAGAGACCGAATAATTAAAGAATTATATGGAAGCCTTGAAAATTATAAAGAAGAAGAAAATTTTTTCTTAATAAATAATGAGTTTTAAAAACAGGGAATAATCCCTGTTTTTTTTATAAATCCTCATCTTCAAATCCTGGCGAACGAGTTGGGAGATTTTTATACCCTGGGTTAGTATAAACCGCCTTTTTAATATATTTGTTTGTATAATCACCTTTTACAAACAATTTTTCTAACATATTTTCTCGTGATACAAGACTAGAAGCACTATTTTCAACTGATGGATTTTTTTCTGATAATTTCATCCAAACAGCCGCTTCTAAAGTCCAAGCATATGTTTCTTCATTAAGTGAAGCAAACTCATCTTGGTGAATTGCTTCGTGAGCAAGAAGCGCTGCAATTGCTTCTGGTGGAGCATTTCTATGCTTTTCATTAATGTAAATATATAATCTATTTTTCTTTTTCCACCCTAACGCATCAAAAGAAGCATATTCTTGACGAATTTCAGCTATATTTTTAAATTCAATTTTTACAGGCTTTTCTGTTAAATTATTTCCCATTAATGCATTATAAGAATACTTTGCAATATTTATTGTTTGCATTAATTCCATAGCTTGCATAACTACGCCATCTTTTGTTACTTTTTTATATTTTTTAGAATGAGCTTCTGTATCAAACTCCGGTTTATTTACACTCATTCCTTCTGCTATTTGAGAAGATTGCATTTTACTTTCATCTATTCCAGGCGGTGCATTATTAAATGCAAAAGATGAAAGACCAATTATTAAAATAAAACTTGTAATAAATAATTTCTTTTTCATTTTTTCTCACTTCATACTATTACTTAAAAAATATTATGAACCATTTACTTTTTAAGGACAATTTTTTAAAATTCAACAATAAAATTTCCAAACAAAAAACACTGTCATATAAAGCTTTTATAGCATTTGTAAATTTAATTAAAGAAAGATAAGTTATAAAACTAAACAAAAAAGTTAATTTTATTTGAAATCATGCACAATTTAATATATTCTTTACATGTAGATTTGGCGGGAAAAGAGAATATTATGGAACAGTTCCTTGATGAGAATGTGTATATTATAGACTTAGGAGAAGTCAATACAGCTCCAGAAATTATATTTCAACTAAGTTCTATTCTTGATAAAGAAGAAGCAAAAAATAGAAGAGTTTGTTTAAAATTTGGCTATGTTGATTTAAATCAAGCTCAACTTTTAAGCATAAAATCTTTAATCAATGGTATTGATTCAACTCTTTCAAGCATTGATACAAAATCTGTTGAAACAGAAAAAGTTGCACTTTCTTTAGGAATTATTGTTTCAAACATTTCTGCTGAAAACGCTGTAGAAGTTGCTCCAGCTATGCCATACAAGTTGGCTGAAGAACTTAAGGAAGAAACAACTACAGAAGAACACGTTCAAGAACAAGAAATCATAACTTCAGAAAGTATTGTTGAAGAAGTGATTGAAAGCCAAGAAGAACAACCTCAAGAACAACAAACTGAACAAAGTGTTCAAGAAATTGAAGTACAAGGTGAAGTGGTTGAAGAAACAGCTCCGACAGAAGTTCAAAACACTCAAAATGATGTTCAAGACGAACTTGATGTTATATTCGGTTCAAACCCTATTACATCAAGCATATTTGATATGGAACAACCACATGAAGTTTATGAAGAACGTGAAGAACTAAATGATATTGTTGTTCCAGAGCAAGAATATACAAAAGAAGATATTGAGTTAGAAGCGTTTCCAACAAAATATATCAAACAAACAATACGTTCAGGACAAGTCATAAATTACGAAGGAAATATTGTAATTATTGGTGATTGTCATCCAGGTTGTGAAATCACAGCATTTGGAGATATCACAGTATGGGGTATTTTAAGTGGTATTGCACACGCAGGTGCAGGCGGAAATCAAAAAGCTAGAGTTAGAGCATTAAAAATGAATGCAATCCAACTAAGAATTGCAAATTGTTATTCAAGAAGACCAGATTCATTGAATACAGTATATATTGAAAAAACAAATTCTTTCACACCGGAAGAAGCAAGAATTATAAACAACGAGATAGTAGTATTTAAAATAAACGATTAGGAGCGGATTAGATGGCAGGGAGAGTTATAGTAATCACATCCGGTAAAGGTGGAGTTGGTAAAACAACTACAAGTGCTAATATCGGTACTGCGCTTGCTAAAAATGGACATAGCGTTGTCCTTATTGACACAGATATCGGTCTAAGAAACTTAGACTTATTACTAGGTTTAGAAAACAGAATTGTTTACACACTTGTTGACGTTGTTGAAGAACGTTGCAAATTAAAACAAGCTTTAGTTAAAGATAAAAAGAATCCTAACTTATGCTTGTTAGCCGCAGCACAAACTCGTGATAAATCATCAGTAAGTGCTGAACAACTAAAGAAAATCACAGAAAAATTAAAAAAAGACTATGATTTTATTTTAGTTGACTGTCCAGCAGGTATCGAACAAGGTTTCCAAACGGCTATTGCAGGTGCATCAGAAGCTATTGTTGTTACAACACCTGAAATGTCAGCAGTAAGAGACGCTGACAGAATCATTGGTTTACTTGAAGCAGCAGAAGGAGTTGAAAGCTACAAACTTTTAATAAACAGAGTTAGACCAAGTATGATTAAATC
>CAZNLZ010000085.1:0-6555 GCA_964574225.1 uncultured Muribaculaceae bacterium
AAGAATTTCTGATGTAGCAAAAGATTTAGATAGATATCCAGACCCTAAAGTTGAGCATTCTCAACATCTAAAATATCTAGCAAAATATTATTATGATTGGTTCAATCACATTAAAGATTGTTTTGTTAATAAATACAATAAAGATTTAATTTCAGCATTTAAAAAATATCAAGACTTAGGATGTATTGAAATTACAACATCTGGTGCTACACACGGATTTTCTCCATTATTAGCGACAGACTCTAATTTAAACGCTCAATTTAAAGTTGGTTCTGATACTACTAAAAGATTATTTGGTAAAAAAGCTAAAGGTTGTTGGTTACCAGAATGTGCTTACAGACAAGGTTATGAATTCATTGGTAAAGATGGTCAAAAGAAATGGAGACCTGCAATTGAAGTAACTCTTCAAAACAATGATATTGAATACTTCTTTACAGAATCACACGTAATTGAAGGCGGTAACTCTGTTGGTCACAGAAGAGTTGTTGGTATTTATGGAAACATTGAATACATTCCTCTTCCAGAAAGAGAAGCAACTGGATATGATACATATTCTGCTTACTGGTTACCAGACGCACAAGTTGCTGTAATGGGTAGAAATGATAGAGCTGGTTTCCAAGTATGGTCAGCGGCTGATGGATATCCTGGCGACGGTGTATATAGAGAATTCCACAAAAAAGATGATAAATCAGGTATGAATTACTGGAGAATTACATCATCTAATACTGATTTAGGCGATAAAATGCTTTATGATCCAGTATTAGCTATGAACCAAGTTAATTCAAACTCTGACCACTATACAACATTGTTGTACCACTTATTAAATGACTATAAAAAAGCAAACAACAAAAACGGCTTAATTATGGTTTCATTTGATACTGAATTATATGGACACTGGTGGTTCGAAGGTGTTGAATTTATTAAGCAGGTTGTTAGAAAATTACATAACTTCTTACCAGAAATTGAAAGATTAACAGCTGCTGAATACTTAGAAAAACACCCACCTGTTGATACAATCCAAATTCCAGAATCATCTTGGGGACAAGGTGGACACTTCTATGTATGGTTAAATCACTTAACTGAATGGATGTGGCCTATTATCAATGGTTGTGAAAAAAGAATTATTGATATTGTTGCTAAATATGAAAAAGTTCCTGAAGATAAATTACTTCATAGAGCTTTAAATCAATTAGCAAGAGAAAACTTACTTCTTCAAAGCTCAGACTGGCCATTCTTAATCACAACATGGCAAGCAAAAGATTATGCAACTGAAAGATTTGAAGAACACGTTGCTAGATTTGAAAAAATCGCTGATATGATTGAAGCAGGTAATATTAACGAAGAAGAACTTGTTAAAATTGAATCAATTGACAATTGCTTCCCAGTTATTGATTACAGAGTATATCTTCCAATTGAAGAAGGTGTTATACCTCAACAAGAAGCAAAACTTGCTCCATTATATCAATAAATAAATCAAACAATAAGAGAAGCGGTTTAAAGCCGCTTCTTTTTTATTTTGAAATTATTGTACCCTGAACTTGTTTTTCAAGCTTTAACGAGTCTTCTAGACTGTTCTTAAGGTCAGCTGCAGTATTTGCATTATAAAATTTGCCAGAAGTAACAAGTGCAACACATTTTAATTGATTATTGGCATCTTGATCACCAACTGCAAGTGCAATTACATCAATGCTTACATCTTCTCTATGTTTCATTAGTTCAATAACAAAATCGCAAGGGCTTTCATCACAATTTTCACCACCATCACTGATAAGAATAATTCTCTTTTTCCCTTGTGTTTCTGCAAAATCAAAAAAAACAGCTTGTTTTAGTGAATAAGTGATTGGCGTCCAACCAACAGCATCGACCGATTTTAATTTTGAAAAAACATTAATTGCATTATTTTGGGCAATTGGAGAAATAAGCTGTGAAGCACTGCAACTTTGTCTTGGTGTAAAACCTGTTTTATGACCATAAACTCTAAGTCCAACATATACATTTTGAGGAAGCATTTGCAATATTTCTTGCATAGTTGATATAGCTATTTCTAATTTTGTATTATGACCGATTCTCTCATTCATACTGTTAGAAAAGTCAACAATAAACAATATTTTTTCTTTTTCTGTATCCACAGATTTATTTTTAGTGTAATCGTATGTTTTTGGCGTCGAATAAGTATAATTTGGCGCTGCAAATGCAGAACATATTGACATAAACAATAAAAATACAAATATAAGTTTAATTTTCATTTTTCACCCGTAATAAATTTATGATACCAAATTGGATTATATAAATCATTAACCAAAAGATTACTCGTAAAATTCAAGTAAATAACTTCTTTTTTGTATGTTTGGATTATACATTGTATTCATATTCACTGGTGGCTGGTTATATGTTGTTTGTACATCAGGCTGAACTTGTGGCGATGATGTTCTAATTGGCCTAGCAGTTATATTGGATACAACATTTGGAACATCTGCTGTTGATTTAATATCAAATATTTTTCCATTTGTTGAAGAAGACAAACACCCAAGGCTACTTATATCTTGAGAAGTCGCACCTATAGTAATAATATCAATTTTAATATCACGTCTAGTTGTAGTAATTCTTCTTATATAATTACAAGGGTCACCATCACAGTTTTCATATCCATCTGTAACTAGGATAATATGTTTAACGCGTGTTCTCAAATAAAAATCATTATTAATTGCTGTTTCTAGTGTATATTGCAAAGGTGATGCACCACTAGGAACTATTCCTCGTAAAGAAGAGTAAATATCAGATTTATTATTTTTTTCAATAGGGTTTAATTTATCTGTTGCACGGCATAATGCATTAGGAACTTTTGTTATCATTCTCATCATTTTAAGAGGATGTACACCAACTGTTCTTAAACCAATATTTTCATCATCTGACATATTAGAAAGAATTGAGTTAATTGCATTAATCGCATATTCAATTTTAGGGCGACCATTATAATGTTCAATCATACTGGCTGATTGGTCAAGAATAATCAATGTTTCTTTATCTTCACTTGCAAATGAAGATTGAGCAAATAGTAAAAATATAAATAAAACAAGTAAAGATATAAAACGTTTCATAACAATAATAGTTTATCATTTTATATTAAAAAGAGGAACCTTTTGGGTTCCTCTTTTCTTATATATCTACTTTAGCAACCTATACCTAATGCTTTTTTATACCAGCTAAATGCTTCGATATCGCATCCATTGAAAGTTGTTCTTAATGATTGTTTCTTTAAATATTTTTCAAATTCTTCTGTAAATTTAGAAGTGATTGTTGTTGGATTTTTTGTCAAATCAGTTGTTGCAGTTGACATAGGGAGCCTCCTTTTTTATCTAGTTACGTTATGAAATGCTTACGCGAATTGCTATTATTATTGTAGCACTTTTTTTATCATTAAAACAATTGCACATTTAGTTTAATTTTAAGAGTGTATATTTTATTTGATTTTTTACATGTAAAAAATTTTTAATGAAATTGTTTTTTTAAAGATAAAAATTAAATATAATTCGGGTTAATAGATAACCATTGATATGGCTGTCTTTCTAACTCTTCAGGGGTATCAACTAGAAAAGTTCCGCCAAATCTACCACGTCCAAAGGTGATGTATCCATCGTTGGATAAATTATTAAGAGCCTTTCTAATTGTATTTGTACTAACATCAAAAGTTTGGGCAAGTTCTTTCATTGAAGGAAGCTTATCACCTACTTTATAGTTAGTTTTTATTAAATTAATTATTTTGGATTCAATTTTTTGATATGAATAAATTGCTGCATCATCTGCTTTAGCAAATATTGAACTTTCTTTTAATGGTTCAAATGATGTATCGAATGGATTTTTGGATAAAATAGTACCATATCTTCCTCTGCGAGAAATAACAACACCTTCAGACGAAAGTTGTTTAATTGAATCGTGTATTGTTTTAACACTTACGTTCAAGCTTTTTGCTAAATCTTCGTGTGAAGGAATTTTATCGCCTATCATAAAGTTATCAGATAGAAAAACCTTCAGTTCGTGAGTTATTTTCTTAACAAGCGTATCAGATGACAAATTTTCACTATCTTTAATTGCTTCATCCGGAATTGTTGGGTGATCTTTTAATATCCAACAAGATTCATTACCTCTAACTCGTTTAGATTCAATAATACCTATTTTACTTAAATATTCATATGCAAGTCTTGTTGTATTTTGCGATACGCCAAGCATTTCGGCCATTTTTCTTGTAGATGGGATTGGCTTACCTATCGCATATTCTTTTTGCATAATTACTCTTTGTACCGCTAGAATAGATTTATCTCTCTTTGAAGTAGATTTTTTTATTTGAGAAATTGGATTTGTAGAGCAGGATATCATAGTGCCAAGACGTTGTTTAGACTTTAAATAGCCCTCATCTTCAACATATCTAATTGCATTTTGCACAGTACCAACACTTACTCCTAAATAATCAGAAATATCAGATTTTTTTGGTAATATATCATTTTCTTTAATTGTTTTTTTCTCTATAGCAGACATTATCCAATTAATAATCCACTTTTTAACAATAGATTCTTTAGGTTCAAATGACATACTAAAATCTGGAATTTCACTTGGTAATTCATTTACAGTAATTTTTCTTTGTTCTAACACATGATTTTCAGACATAATGCACTCCGATTTTTTTATTTATTATAAGTCTCATTATGATATTTTTTGTTAGTTCAAACAAAGTATTTAATATTTTGTTACTATAAATAAAAAATCAATCAAACAATTCCCTCTTTTAATGCTTTTACAGCAGCTTGAGTTCTATCATCTACAACTAATTTTTGGATGATATTGCATACATGTGCTTTAGCTGTATGTTCACTTATACAAAGTATTTCAGCTATATCATTATTTGATTTTCCATCTACAATTAATTTTAAAACTTCATATTCTCTCTGCGTTAAATTTGCGTGTGAGTTACGAAAACTTGCTCTTGATGAATTTTTGCTTGGGATAATATTATCATTTTTTTCTCTCAAAATTGGTATTATTTGCGGATCAAGCCACATCCCGCCAAGAAATACTGTTTTTACAATAAACAATAACATTTCGGTATTAATATCTTTTATTACATATGCATTTATCCCCATAGAAAATAACTTGATTACTTCTTCAGGATTATTATGTGATGTTAATATGACAATTTTCCCTGTAAAGCCTTTGTCAATAAGAGTTTTGAGGACTTTTATACCACTAATATCAGGCAGAGATAAATCAAGCAAAACAACATCAGGCATCATAGAAAGAGCCTTTTCAATGGCTTCTATTCCACTCTGAGCTTCTGTTACAACATTATAACCATCTGCTTCATCAAATAATGTTTTTATACCAACCCTAACTAGTGTATGGTCTTCAACTAACATAATATTTATTGGTTTATTCATAATCCCTCCGAATATATATTAGTTTTTTTATATAAATAATTTATCCCTCCTCAAATTTTAATTTTGTATAATTTAAAAATTATAAAAAAATTTTTTAAAATAAAAAAGTAAATGATAATGTACAAATAATATCGATTAGATTTATAACGATAAAATTATAAAAAAACAAAATGATTTTATCGGTATGTGTCTTGTCGATACGTAGCGATAACAAATTGCGAATTTAAATTAACATATAACCACTAAAAAATAAAAAATATATAATTAATTTATGAGTAATATTGATTTTGTAATTACAGATGATAATAGCGTAGGTCTATTTAATAATATTGTGAATGACATTTATCATTCTAAAACTGGTGCATATAAAGAAGCTCTTGAAAAATTTGTAATGCCAATTATTTCTTTACCTGAATATAAATCAAAAAAGAAATTCAATGTACTAGATATCTGTTATGGTATTGGCTATAACAGTAAGTGTTTATTAAATAATTTAGAAAATGATGCAGAAGTTCAAATAGATGCGCTTGAGTATAATAAAAACTTAGTTTGCTTGTCACCTTTTATAAAAGACAGCATAATAGATGATAATTTGAAAATATTTATATTATCAGAACTATTAAGAAATCAGATAGAACATACAGAAATAAAAAAATCTTTATCAAATATAAATAATGAGTTTTTAACACAAAATATAACAACTTTTATCAAAAATATCTCTTCTGATGGGTATAAATATAACCCCCAATACAATTATTATTCGTTCTTACATAATATATATTATAATTATATATCTAATAGCATGGAGTATGACTTAAAAGCCAATAAATATAATAATTCTTCTATCACATACTATTTTGATGATGCTAGAAGGAGTATAAAATCATTAAAAAACGAGTATGATATTGTATTTTTAGACGCTTTTTCATCACAAAAAGACCCTACGCTTTGGACAATAGACTTTTTGTCTGAAATAAAAAACAAAATGAATAATAATTCTATTCTTGTTTCTTATTCAAAATCAACTCCATTTAGAAGTGCATTAGTGGAACTTGGTTTTTATGTTGGTAAAACTTTTATTGATGAAATTGATATGGGAACTATTGCTTCATTAAATGAAAATAAT
>CAZNLZ010000086.1:0-6519 GCA_964574225.1 uncultured Muribaculaceae bacterium
TCATAATTTCATCTACGTATTTTCTTACGCAATCTTGTAAGTGAGTAATAATAACATCTACAGAGTCAACAGAAAGAACATCTGTATGTTTTTTCAAGAAATCTGTATCCATCCAATATGCTTGAGTTTGATATGTTGGGTCCACGCCAATAATAGCTTCTTTTGGAACTTCTTTACCTGCAGCATCCCATTGGTCAGCGATAACCATACTCTTCTTAGGATAAACAGTACCAACTGCAACAGTATTACCACGAACAGAAATCATGTACTCATTAACAGCAATTGCAGAAGAGTCCATAATTCTGATATTTGGAATAATATAACCAAGTTCATCAGTTACACGTTGTCTTAAAGCTGCAATCTTAGGCAACAACATACCATCTTGTTCTGGGTCAGCAATTTCTAATAACCCAGTACCAACTTGAAGATTTAATACATCAACCCCAAGTCTTTCATACATTCTGTTAGGGTTTGTCAAATCACTCATACTCTTCTTAACAGCATCTAATTGACCCAATTGAGATTGTACATCTTTGTTTACAGATACAATCAAATATGCAACAGCAATAATAATTGCATAAACAGTAAATGTGTACCAAGGTAAACCAGTAATGAAACCAGTTATAGCAATTAACAATAAGAATACAACAGTAAAAATCAAGCTTGAAGGCTTGCTCAAAATCTGCCCAGTTAAATCACCACCAAGTGAACCACCAGCAGCAGTCGAACGTGTCATAACGATACCGGCTGCAATAGCCATTAATAATGAAGGTAACTGAGATGCCAAACCGTCACCAACGGTTAATACTGTATATTTCTGAACAGCTTCACCAGGTTGCATACCTTCCATTAAAATACCAATACACAAACCACCAACAATGTTAATGATTACAATGATGATACCAGCCATAGTATCACCTTTAACGAACTTCATAGCACCGTCCATAGAACCGTATAAGTTAGATTCACGTTGTAAATCTTCTCTTCTTTTAACAGCTTCTTCTGGAGATATCAAACCTGCGTTAAAGTCGGCGTCAATTGTCATTTGTTTACCTGGCATAGCGTCTAATGCAAATCTGGCAGCAACTTCAGCGATACGTTCAGAACCTTTTGTGATTACCATGAACTGAACAATTGTAATAATGATGAATATTACGAAACCTACAATCAAGTTACCACCGGTTACGAAATTACCGAATGCGTCAATAACTTCACCAGCTTCACCTTTTGCAAGAATTAATCTTGTAGATGCAATTGAAAGTACAAGACGGAACATTGTACCAATAAGAATAATTGATGGAAATGATGCCAATTCTAAAGGTCTTTGAATATACAAAGAAATCATCAAAAGCAAAATTCCAAGCGTAATATTAAAACTTATTGCAAAGTTAACAACAATAGGAGGTAATTCAACAATAAGCAAAACAATCAGCAATATTACAAATATTGCTAAACATATTTCACTTACCATTGAGGGCTTTGCGCCTTGTGGCTGAGCCATATCCCTTAATTATCCTCCTTTGATTTAAGAGCTTTTTCAATTATAGCCATTTGTGTCGCAATAGATGCATCAATCAATCCATTTGATGTTTCTATAATAACGCCACCTTCTTTTATAGTTGAATCAGGTATTACTGATATTTTAGCCTCGAAATAACTACCTTCAAATATTTCTGGAACCCTATCTCTTACAATTTCTACATCTTTAGGCATAACTTTTAAAGTAATTTTATTTTCAGTTTTATTGATTTCTTCTACAGCACCTTTAATCACGGAAATTGTAGCTTCTCTATCTTGTTCCACTTCTTTATTAATAATTTTTTTTGCAATTTCTACCGCAATATCCATAATGCAGTCAGAAACTTTTTCATATACTTCTTCTTTGTAATTAAAAAATTCTTCAAGCTTTACTCTTAAGTCTTCAATATCTTTTGATACTTGATTAATACCTTCTTGATAGCCTTCTTGCTTTGCAGCTTCTCTTATAGAAACAGCTTCTGCTTGAGCTCTTGAAACTAAATTTCTATCTGCACTACGTCTATATCCTCTTCTTCTTGAACCTTCTCTTCTTTCTTCTCTTGGTTCAAATTTGATATTTTCTAAAGATAAATCAAAATCATCATTATTTTTTGGTTGAACTTCTTCTTGTACAATTTCTTCAACAACAACTTCAACCGGCGTTTGAGCCTCAGCAGGCTCAACTTCTGGAACTGAGTTTTCTCTTATTTCATCTATTAACTTCTTAACGTTTGTGTACTTTTTCTTGATAATCATTGATTTTTTCTTCTACGCTAGTAACTAACGATTGAATAACATGTGGTGAAAACATATCAGTAGCAGGGAATTTTGTATCTAAAATAAAATCCCTTACAGCTTCACGTTCATTCATCGCTATCTTACTCAAAACATCAGGTGGAACTGTCTTTAGTGTTTTATGGTACTTTGACAATAATCTTGGAACGTTCACTGTGTCTGACATTGGAATAAGTTTTTTAATTTCTTCCAAAGATTTTATTATCACACTATGGTCAATTTTATCTTCAAGATTGCTCATTTTCATATAATTTATAACGTGAACAACATCTTGATTACCTAAAGTATTTAAAATTAAATTTGCTTTATCTTTAGGAAGTTTTTTTAATACAATAGCTAATGCAGCTAATTTTAAAGTTTTTTTATCTTTTGGTGAAGATGAAGCTTGCGCAGCAACAACATTTTCAGCATTCGCTGCTTCTTCTGTTTTTTGCACCATATCATTTAGATTTGATTTATTAACAGCTTGGTCAAAATGTTGCTGAGAAATAACATTTCTTTTAACTAATTTTTGAAGTTCATCAGAATATACTTGTTTAACTTTTTCTTCAATAAGAGAAATTAAAGTATCTTGTGGCATTTTTTTAATAATTGCCAATTTAGCAGTATTAAAAATATTTGCAGCAATTACTTGAAGAACAGCATCCCTATTTTGCTGTGGAATTTTTCCATTAATTAAATCAATTGATTTATGAAAAGTCCATTCACCAATAAATTGAGTAACCAAACTAGCTTGTTCTGCAGTAAACTTTAATTGTGGGTCATTGCTTAACGCTTCCCCACACATAAAACAAAACTTTTTTACTGTTTCAACAATTGTTTTTTTATCAGCATCAGACAACGAATCAGGAGCAGCATTTCCACCCTGCTGATTTAATATTTCCATCGCCTGTTTTGATAAATCTACGGCAAATGCTTTATAATCAAACCCTTCAATCGGCATTATTTGTACTTACTCCACTACGACTTTTCTATCCAGCTCTTTAATTCTTTTAAAGTTCTATCACTATCTGACTGAGCCAAATCAGAAGAAACTTCTTCAATAACTTCTTCCAAAGAAATATCTGGTTGTTTTTTCTTTTCTATTTGAAGTTGTTTTTGTTGTTCCAAAAGTTCTTGAGTTAAAATAGTTTGTTTTTCAATTAACTCAGCTGCTTTTAAATTAACATCTACAATTTGTTTTTCTTGTTCTACTGTTTTCTTTTGAAGTTGTTTTAATGCTTCTTCTTGTTCAGAAGATGAATCTTTTAATTTTCTGTGAACAAATACGAAACCAACAAATAAACCAACTACGATTATAACTAAAGCTAACCACCAAGGATTACCAGAAGCATCTGGTACAGGAAGATTAACTGGTCTAGATGAAGTCAAATACGGATCAATTGTTTCAGCGAAAGCAATAGAAACATCCTCTGGATTAACTTTTGGAGATGCAGCTCTTGCAATTTGCGCTTTTAAATCATACTCACTCATATTTGGAGGCATTGCATCAGCATTCATTGTTACAGCAATTGAAATTTTTTCAATAATACCTGTTTTATAGTATCTAGATGTGTGAGTTTTTCCAACACCGTAACTTGTTTCTCTTGCAGTTCTTTCATAATTTTTATTTTGAGTTGAAGAAGATGATGAAGTTTGTAATCCATTTGGAAGATAAACACTTACAGCATCAGAACCTCTATTTGTATCCTGAGAATTATCACCAAGACCTTCTCTAAAAGTTTGTTCTGTAAGAGCAGTTTTGCCATTTGGATCATAGTTAATACTAACTTCTTCAACAGGAACTTGATTTAAGAAAGTACTAACAGTAACTACATAATTGCCTTTTCCAACAAGCATATCAAGCTGAGCTGCAACTTTATTTTGCATGTATGTATCATTTTCTTGAATTCTAGAGATTTGATCATCAATAGAACGAACTAAGCTGCTATAAACATTACCATTTGAGTCGGTAATAGATATATTTTCAGCAGTTAATTCAGCAACACTACCTAATAACAAACTTTTAATAGCTTTAATAACTGTAGAATCAAGTCTTACACCACTTGGAACTGTCAACATTACAGTAGCATTAATTGGTTTTTTATCTGCCTTAAACATTGTATTTTCAGGGATTGCAACAAGAACAGATGCATTATCAATATTAGGCATTTGTCTTATTAATCTTGCAAGTTCACCATTTACAGCTCTTGCAAGCTTAATTCTTTTGTCTTCTCTTGTAGAAGTAAAGTCATTTTTATCAAAAATTTCAAGCCCAACATTTTGGTCAATTAAACCACTTTTAACAACAGCTAAAAGAGCTGCGTCTCTATCAGTATTTGTATATTTACCAGCTTCTAAGAAAACTGTAACTTTAGAACCAGCCTGACTTCTTTTTGCTGCAATACCATTTCTTGCAAGTAATGTTTGAATTTCAATAGCCTTACCTGCATTATCTGTTGTAACAATATCAAATTGTTCTTTTTGGACTTTCTCAATCGCATGCCCTTTTGTAGCACTTTTACCACCAGATGAAATAGCAACGGTAAGTATAACTAAGAAAATCAAGACTAAAACCCCGCCAATTACGGAGTATAGCACAACCTTATTTTGAAAAAGTTCTTTTATATTCATAAATCCCTAATCTGTACACTAACATGCACTTGATATTATACTATTTTTTTAAATAATGGGTAACTGCTTAACACTATTTATTATATAGAAATATTCATTACAGTATTATAAGCTGTAACTACTTTTGAAGTAACTTGAGTTGCAAGGCTAATACCGATTTCAGCTTTGGCAATTGCTGCAGTAACATCGTGAATATCTACATCTTCATTGCCCATCATTTGTTGAGTCAATAATTGATCCGGTTTTTCAACTTCACTGTTTAACTTACTAACTAATCCAGAAAAAACAGTTTTAAAGCTTGCACCATCAGTTTCTTTTAAGGCACTTGAACCAAAACCTTTTTGAGAGAACTCATCAATCGGCATAGCAGAGTTCATATTTGAGAAAATATTCATACTTGGGTAAATTCTGTTTTCCATTACTTATATGCCTTTCCTTATAGATAATTTGCTAAAATATTTTTTACGTAATTTTGGGTTTCTTTGAAAGGGGGAACTCCGTTGTATTTATCAACATTTCCTGGTCCTGCATTGTATGCAGCCAAAGCCAAAATTGTGTTTCCATTGTACTTTTCTAACATACTCTTCAAGTATCTAACACCACCATCAACATTTTGAGCGGGATTGTAAGGGTCTGAAACACCAAGAGCTTTCGCTGTTTGAGGCATTAACTGCATTAAACCTTGTGCACCTGCTGATGATTTTGCGTTTGCATTATAACCAGATTCTTGTTTAATAACAGCATTAACCAATTTCTCATCAACTCCGTGTTTTTTAGAAATTTTTGAGATTAAATCCTTAAAGTGCGATTTTGTTGCCGGAGTTGAACTTACAGGGATATAAGGTAAAACTTCAGGTTCGTTTTGGGTAAAAATATTATTTTCAATTTGTGAAGGTTCAACTCTAGTTGCTTCAACTTTTTTTTGTGTTAAAGCACCAAATTTAGCAACTTTTTCTGGTTTATTAACATTGAATCTAGTGTGAACATTTAACGAAGACTTCATTACATCTTCAAACGTATTAAATTCAAGACCTTCTGAAGATAAATCTTCTGTTCTTGTGCGTGTTTGAACATAATTATCAATTTGACGAGCTCTTTGCAAAGCTTGAGCTTGTCCTGAAGAATTTAATAAATTTTGTAGCATCCCTGTAAACATCACACAATATCCTTACTACTATCCACCTATTGCTGTTGCTTTATCCGCCATTGATTTTGATAATGTAATAATTGCCAAACTAGCTTCGTAAGCTCTTTGAGCCATAATAGCATCAGTAATTTCAACTAATGGGTCAACATTAGATGTTCTAATATAACCATTTTCATCTGCATCAGGATGACCAGGTTTATAGATTTTATCACCTAAAGTTGGGTCTTCAACAACACCAGCCATAGAAACACTGCCTGAAACATAAGGAAGACTTCCAGTTCCAAGTACAGACTCTCTCATTTGATTCATAACACTTAAGAATGATGTTCTATCTGTTGAAACAACAAGAGGTATTTTTCTCACATAATTTGGAGTATCAAGGTTAGCGATATTTTTTGATGAAATATCTAATCTTGCTCCGTGTACTCTTAGGCCATCACAGCCTA
>CAZNLZ010000087.1:0-6507 GCA_964574225.1 uncultured Muribaculaceae bacterium
TTATGAAGAAATTGTATATTGAAACTCTGGGTTGCCAGATGAATAAATCTGATAGTGAAAGAATTGCAGGTATTCTTTCTCATTTTGATTATGTTGAAACTGATGTTGAAAAAGATGCAGACTTATTAATTGTTAATACTTGTAGTATTCGACAATTGTCTACTGATAAGGCATATAGTTTACTTGGTGTATGGGGGAAATGGAAGAAAACTAGACCAGAGCTAAAAATTGCAATTTGTGGTTGTGTTGCTCAACAAGATAAAGAAAAAGTTAGACAGCGCGCACCATACGTTGATTTGGTTTTTGGAACTCATAATATTTATGAATTACCAGAACTTATAAAAAGAATTGAGAATGATGAAAAAGTTTGTGCGATTACAAATACTCCTGTCGTTTGTGATCAAAACGACTTTAAAATCATTAGAAAAGAATCTGTAAATGCTTGGATTCCAATTATCGAAGGTTGTAATAATTTCTGTACTTATTGTGTTGTTCCTTTCACTCGTGGTAGAGAAAGAAGCAGAAGACCAGAAGAAATTATTACAGAGGCTAGAAATATTGTAAAAGAGGGTTTTAAAGAAATTACACTTCTTGGTCAAAATGTTGATAGCTATGGTAAAGATTTCAAAGATGAAAATATCACACTTGCAAATCTTTTAAGAGAATTAAACAAAATTGAAGGTGAATTTAGAATTCGTTTTGTAACATCATATCCATCTGATATTACAGATGACTTAATTGATGCTGTTGAAGAATGCGATAAGGTTTGCAAATATTTCCATATCCCTATGCAATCAGGTAATTCTCATATTTTAGAAGAAATGAACAGGCATTATACAAAAGCTCAATATTATGAAATTGTTTCTAAAATAAGAAATCGTTTCCCAGATGTAGCTATTACAAGCGATTTTATTGCTGGCTTCCCTGGTGAAACTGAACAAGAGTTTCAAGATACATTAGATGCTATTGATGAATTAGAATTAGATTATTCTAATACTGCTGCGTATTCACCTCGTGTCTTTACTAAAGCAGGTAAAATGGTTGATAAATTTTTATCAGAAGAAGTTAAATATGAACGTTTAAATCGCTTGAACGAAAAGAATAGAGAAGTTTGCTTAAAGTCTAATGAAAAGTTTGTTGGAAAAACTTTGAAGGTTTTAGTTGAAAGTAAGACTGAAAAAGATGGTAAAATTACTTTAAATGGACGTGCCGATAATAATAAAATTGTTCATTTTGAGTCTGAAGTTAGCGAGATTGGTGACTTTGTTAATGTAAAAATAAATAAAGCTCAAACTTGGTGCTTGTATGGCGAGCTTGTTGGCTAGTTTTTTATTTTTATAGTCATGTGTTAATCTGTTGTTATGAAGAAGTTAGTTTATTTACTAGTTATTGTTTCACTAATTGCAGTTTCTTGTTTTAGGATTGATAAAAATCCTGAGCAAATTAAAGAGGCTTCTTTTTCTGTATCAAAAACACAAAAGAAACTTCCTTCATATGCTGATGTAAAAACAGAAAATATTTGTGGTGTTGATTATAGAGTTTCTCGTGCTCCTGTTGGTGTTTATGGTGGACAAATTGTCACTTCTACAATCGGTGAAGGACCAAAAACTTTTAACCCTTGGGTTTCTAAGGATGCTACTTCTTCTCAAATTGCAGATATGCTTTTTGATTCCTTGCTTTCTACTGACCCAATTACAGGCGATGTTATTCCTCATTTGGCAAAAGAATATTCAGTTTCTAATGATAAGAAAACTTATACTATTAAGTTGCGTGAGGGTGTAAAGTGGTCTGACGGTAAAGAAATTACAGCAGATGACGTTGTGTTTACTTGGAATGACATTATCCTTGCAGGTTTTGGAAATACATCTTTGCGTGATTCTGTTGTGATTGATGGAGAATATCCTGTTGTTTCGAAGGTAGATAAATATACGATAGATTTTAAAATTAAGAAGCCTTTTTCTCCTTTTTTACGACTTGTTGGCACTCAGGTTGCTCCAAAGCATATTTTTGAATCTGTTGTTGCAAAAGGAAAACGTTATTTTGATTCTTATTTGGGAACTACAATTAATCCTAAAAAAATTGTTTCGTCTGGTGCTTTTTTATTAGAAGAGTACGTTCCTGCTCAGCGTGTTGTATTCAAGCGTAATCCTAATTATTATGAGATTGATGCTAATAAAAATATTTTGCCGTATGTTGATAAATACGTAATTTTAATTGTTGGCGATTTAAACAATGAACTCTTGAAATTTGAAGCTGGTGAATTAGATGTAGTTTCTGTTAGAGGCAAGGATTTTGCACGTTTTAAATCTAAAGAGAAAAAATCCGATTTTACCGTGTATAATATTGGTCCAACCACTAGTACAATGTTTGTTGCCTTTAATTTGAATTCTAGAACAAATAAAGAAGGCAAGTATTATGTAAATCCAATAAAGCAAAAATGGTTTAATAATCAAAAGTTCAGAACAGCAATTGACTATGCAATTGATAGAAAAGCAATGGTTAATAATGTTGTTAATGGTGTTGCTCAGCCTTTGTTTACTGCTGAATCTTTATCTTCTATATATTTAAATGAAAAATTGGCTAGCGGGCATGAGCGTGATTTAGACTACTCAAAAGCAATTTTAAAAGAGGCTGGTTTTTATCTTGATAAAGATGGTTTTCTTCACGATAGTGAAGGTAATTTAGTTGAGTTTGATTTATATACTAATGCGGGACAAACAGAACGTGAAGCTTGCGGTGTAATGGTAAAAGAGGACTTAAGAAAACTAGGAATAAAAGTTAATTTCAAGCCTATTGAATTTAATTCACTAGTTAGCAAAATGATGTCAACTTGTGATTGGGATATGGTTCTTATGGGGTTAACTGGTAATCCGCTTGAACCTCATACCGGACTTAATGTTTGGTATTCTAAAGGTCACTTGCATTTATTTAATATGCGTTTTCCTTATGATAAAACTTTTGATTTGTTACCTTGGGAAAAAGAATTAGATGAAATTTATTCTCTTGCTCCATTAGAACTTGATTTTGAAAAAAGAAAACCTCTTTATGATAGGTATCAAGAAATAATTTATAATGAAAGACCTATTATTTATTTGTATTCTCCACTAACAATCGTTGCAGTTAGAGATAAAATCAAAAATTTAAATCCAACACCTTTAGGTGGTGTTATGCACAATATAGAAGAACTTTATATTGATGAATAATTGGCAATTTTTTTGTGTAAAAATACTTATTAATATTAGGTAAAGTAAGAAATGGTATGATGTAGGACAAAATTTTAGTCCTACTTTTTATTGCAAAAACCGTTTAAAATTTTTATAATAAGCTAGTAAGTTTTGAGGTATTATGATTTCTGAGTTTTTATCTAGTAAAAAAATAGTTCCATTCGTTTGGATTTTTACAATAGTTTTTATGTTGTACTATTTTTTAGGTATTTCTCCATTATTAAATGAATATAACTTGTTATCAGAAGGTCATTCTCATAATTATAAGGGTGCTGAAATTGTATCCAATTTGTTTTGTATTCCTTTTTGTATATACTGTATTGTATCTGCTGTTATTTTAATATATTCGTTTTGCTCAAAATTATTCTTTTTAAGGACTATTTTGTATCCGTTATTTCTTTTAAATCTTTCGTTTGGTTTGACAGTTTTCTTTGGAATTAAATTTGGGGCTGCTAGTTTATGGGTTTTTGGTTTAATTCCTTTTCTTATATTCACATCTATTCCAGCTGCTTTTATTATTGGCTTGATAATTGATTTGTTATATGTGTATCAAAATAAAAAAATATTGAAAGTTGATAATAATTCTGAAAAAGTTGTTGAAGAAAAATAATGAAATATTTTTTTATTACATTGAATATTGCACGTAGTGCTCTTCGATATATTGTTAAAGCATTTCAAATAGAAGAACTCTATGTTCCATATTATATTTGTCCTTCTCTACGTACTTCTTTAAAAAAAGAGGACTGTAAGATTGTTTTTTATCACATTGATAATAATTTCCGTCCCATGCAGCAATTCCCTGAAAATGCTTTTATTTTATATCCGAATTATTTTGGTGTTTGTTCAAAAATTGTTGATGAATTAAATTCAAAATATAAAAATTTAATTGTTGATAATGCGCATTCTTTTTTCTCGGAACCCAAGGGCATTGCTAGTTTTAATTCATTAAGAAAATTTTTCCCAACATTAAGAGATGGGGCATTTTTATATACAACAAAGGTGCTTGACAATGATTTTCAAATTGATGAATTTTATTACTTTCAAGAAAATCTTTCTTTTGAAGAACTTGTTAAAAATGAAAATAGGCTTGATTATCAAGAAATAAAATTTATGTCTAAAACAACTTTTGAATATTTTTCCCAAATTGATTTAGAGGCAGAAAAGGAAATTCGTCTTAAAAGATTTTATAATTACCATAATAAATTTGGAAACGAAAATCTCTTAAATATTAATTTGAACAAAGGTGATATTCCTTTTTCTTATCCATTTTTATTACAAAACTCTAAAATTGCTGACGAGGTTGTTTTGTCTTTAGAACAAGAAATATATAGATATTGGACAAATTTGCCAGATAATTTCCAAGAAAAGCAGTTTTATACAAACTTGGTTTCAATCCCGCTTATTTAGACAAAAAATCTTTAAATGTGCTTGAAAATTCTTCTGCACCCTTTAAATTTTCAAATTCTTTGTTAGAAAAATCAGCAAATTTTCTTGGGTTTTCTAGGCTTTTTATTGCAAGCATAGAGCTGATTTTCTCTGCTTTCTTTTGTTCGTTAGTAAATTTAGTTTCCATGATTGCAATTGGAATAAATCCAACTAGAGTACCAATTGCAGTCATCATTCCACCGAGTTTCTTGTTAGGGCATTTTTTTGATAAACTATGTCCAATTTTTGCTCCAAGTGCAGTTCCAAGAATATCAATAGGGTTTGAAATTATTTCTGATAAAACCTCAATGCCAACTGTATTGTCGTATAGAATTTCTCTTTGTGTATTTATCACCATATTTGTGTTCTTTTGTAAAAGAGCAGCTTCTTTTTCTTGAGCTGGAGTTAGTTGAATTTGTTTTTTTGCTTCGAGTTTTTCTTTGATTTTTGGTAATTCTTCTGCTGCAAATTTATCGTAATCTTTCATATCTTTTGCAACAGTCTTTATAAACTCTGGCAATGTTTGTTTCTTACTGTTTGGTCTTTGATATTGTTCTGGATTTTCTGTAAATTGTTTTAAATGTTTGTATTTTGTAGCCAAAATGGCTTTATTTTCAAAGTCTGAAATATTTTTGTTTAATAGTAAGTATGAGATTAGTGGAACGCCAAGTTTTAGTGCTCCAGCAACAAACTTGTTTTTTACTTTTAAAACATCTACAACTTTATCTGTAAGTAAGTATTCTAAAAAACCACCTGCAAATAGTGCTGAATATCCAATGTTAGACATTGTTTCAACTTTTCTTAGTGGTTCAAGCACATCGTGTTCAACATTTTTCAAATAGTTTTGAAATAATTGTTGATTTTCTTCTGCTTCTTTCTCTTTTTGTGGCGAAATTTTTTTGTTTGAAACTTTGTTTACTTCTTTAAAATATTGTTCTTTTCTTTTTTTGTATTCAGAATTTGTTCTATTGTATTCTTCAACAGATTGGAATGAAGAACCAATATTCATTCTGTCTTTTAGTTTATCAACAAAGTCTATTTTTTGTGTGGCATTTTTGCTTGTTATGCTTGCAAGTTCTTTTTCTTGTTCATCAGTCAAAATGGCAAACATTTTTGGGTCATTTAACTGTTGTTGAGTTGCATCAAAACTTGCTTTTCTTATTAATCCTTGTTGTCCTTTTATTGAATTATTTACATTTGTCGCAAAAAATAATGCACCTACAATGGAAGAAAATACTGTTGTAAGTTGTGGTGCACTTACGGATTTCCCCATAATGTTAAATTTGGCATTTTTATATTTGCTTAATCCTTTTGCTGCATTATCAATAAATTGGTGTTTGTTTGCGTGTTTTTCTAAAAATGGAATAGCTTTTGTAATAACCATTGGCAATGTACAAAGCAAGCCTGTAACAGACATTATTTCTGTGTTTAATGTCTGATAAAAAGTTTCTGAATCTTCTGCTTTTTCATGTGTATAGCTATCTAATAGCAAAATTGGTTCTGCTATTGCTTTTGCTTTTTTCTTTAATTCTTCTGAATTTGCAGGAAGAGAACTATTTGGAACTTCACATTGTGAATTGTTCCATTGATTGTACTTGTTTATATGTCTAGTGTATTTTGTGTAATCTGAAATTTTCATTTAAACATACAAAACCTGCCATTGCCACTACCCAGAATTTTCGGTAAAAACGAAAATCTTTTACATAAAAGTTAAAGCATAAAAGATATTTATTTTTGTTATTTTTGCTTTTTTTATTCATATATTTTTACATTCAATTATGTTTCTTGTAATATTAAATTAATACGTAGAGAGGGATAATTTAATGGCATTAAATTCATATTTGGGTATAGATGTTGG
>CAZNLZ010000088.1:0-6479 GCA_964574225.1 uncultured Muribaculaceae bacterium
TTCGAATCCCACCTCCTCCTAAGTTTTAAAGAGTCACGTAAGTGGCTCTTTTTTTGTGGGATGAGAACCTGACAAAGCAATGCTTTGTCTTATGGTTCGAGCGCGAGTGAGCAGAGGCTGAAAAAAGGAAATGAAGAATTTTCTTTTTGAACGCCGTTTATTGCGAACGAGTAAGAAAATCCCACCTCCTCCTAAGTTTTAAAGAGTCACGTAAGTGGCTCTTTTTTTGTGGGATAATTAAGGCAAAAAATATTTTTATAGGGTTTGTATTACTGAGTTCTCTATATAGAAAAGGAAAATTATGAATATATCATCAATTAATGCATATCGTTATACATCTTTTGGTTCCGAAGAAGCTGAAAGCAAGCCAAAAAAAGGCAATACATTAAAAACCGTTGGTGTTACAGCTGCAGTTGTTTCAACTCTTGCTGGTGGCGTTGGTCTTGTTATGGCGCCAAGTTTAACGAATGATGTTTTAGTGTTATCAAATAATAAAACAAATGAACCTGAATCTTCTTACCATGAAACTGTTTCTACTTCTGATAAAATGATTACTTCCGTTCCAATGTCTGAAAGAGAAGCTGTTTGGCATGAAGTTAAAAAAGGTGATACTTTGGCTGATATTGTTATTAAATATGCGGAACTGAATCCTTCTGTAAAACCTAATGAATTAGTTCCTTACTATCAAATATTGGAAGCTGATAATCCTGGAAAATGGTCAGATAGAAATTTGATTTTATCAGGAACTAGTTTTAGAGTTGATGGAATTATGCCTCAAAACATTGTGACTATTGATCCTGATTCATTTAATGGTACTCGTCCAGAAGAAGAAGTACAAGTAAGTACAACTAAAGATAATGTCCAAGTAAATGGTAATATTTTCTCATTTGATGAAGGTACTTTAAATAGAAATTTCTGGGGTGATTTTGAAGGTTTAATGTCAGGAAGATATGCTATTATTGATTTGAAAATACAAAAAGGAATGATATTAAAAAAATATGAAGGTGTTTCTTCTGATACAAACCTTGCACAAAAAATAAAATATAACGAAGATGGTCAAATTGTTGAATTTACTGATTATAGAAATAATGAAGCTGTAAAAGTTTACTCTTATGAGTATAGAGAAAACTCTACAATTGAAACTGCAAAAGATAAATCAGCAACCGGAAATCAAATTGGTATTATTGTTACTGATTTTGATAGAACTGAAGATTATGTAAATTCTAGACAATTTATTGTTGGCGATAACATTGTAGCAAGTTTTGATTTTAATAGTAAATCTGTTCAAATAGGTGCAAATGTTTGGAATTTAGATAAATTTGAATGCAATGATGATGTGATTGGTTCTAAAAAATATACTGGTACAATCAATGGTCAAACAGTACGTTTTGATGTATTAAGAAATGGTTTCTGCGTTGAATATTTGGATGATAATGGTGAAATCCAATCAAGAGAACAATATGACATTGAAGGAAATTTGATTCTAGCTGAATAGTTGATTAATAAATCTGAGAAATTCATAATAAAGAAGACCTAATTTTAGGTCTTTTTTTATATTTTATTCTTTCTTTTCTTGTGAGGCTGTTTTGCCTTGTAAGAATAGTTGTAGGGTTAACGCTGGGGATATTAGTGCGTTCTCGTCTGGATAAATTGTTTTTAGTTCAATTTCTTTTGGGAGTGTTCCATTTTGTTCTTGTTCTACGAAAAATTGTTCCATCGCACTTGAGTATTGCTCTTTTGTTAAATTTCTACCTTGATATAATTCTGAATATTTATCATAATCAATTGCTATTTGTGCCAGCTCTGGTTTTTGGCTTAATATACCTTCTGCTATTTTATAGTAATATTGTTGATTATCTTTTTCATAATCTTTTGGAATTAAACTGTTAACTGTTGCTTCAAACTTATCATAACTATTTTCTCTAACAGTCGTAATGCTTTGTCGACCAGAAATTAAAGATAGAACCTCCATGGAATCTACTTTTACTGTTTCATTTCCATATTCTATTCTGTGTGGTTTAGCTTTGTACATTACTAGTGTTGCAAAGTCGTCACCCATTAGTTCTTCATTTTTTGCGCACTCTAAAAATGTACTATAGTTTTCTGGTGTAATTGCTCCAAGTACTTCCTCTGGACCAGTATAGATATTTTCAGATGAAATTTGTTTTTCTTTAATTATTTTTTTGATTTCTTCTAAATTATCTAGTAAGAAACTGGTATCTGTTTTTCCATCGAATTCAAGAAACATTATTCTAATAAGAAGTTCTGCATCTTCTTTGTCACATCTTTTTAGAATTTCAATTCTTTTTGCTAAAAGTTCTGGGTTCTTTTCAGTTCCTCTTGTTGCTATTTTCTTTAGTGTTGAACTGAATACTTCTTTTGAACCGCGACAGTTTTCTGCTAGGCTTTTTATTGTTTGTTCTAAATTTTCTTCTGGTGAAAGTGCTGAAAAGGAAATTGTATCTTTGTTTAAAGGACCAATTTTGTCTCCTTTTCTTATTCCAAAATGTTTTTCACCTTTTTTATCATCAGTATGATTTACTGATGAATTATTCTTTCCTATTCCGAATATGTTAAAACCCATACTTTTTCCTTTTTTGGTTTACTCTTTTTTATTCGGTTTAAATTTTAAAAACTTTAGTTTTTATTGACTTTTATTAATTTGGGCTTTAACATTTTCTTATGGCTGATGAAAAATTGTTTGTAGAAATGTATACTGATGGTGCTTGTAGCGGTAATCCTGGTGCGGGCGGTTATGGTACTGTTCTTCGTTTTAAAGATAAAACTGGTGCTTATCACGAAAGGGAATTAACTGCTGGTTATAAAGTTACTACAAATAATAGAATGGAACTTCTTGCTGTTATTGTTGGTCTTGAAGCTTTAAAAAAGCCTTGCAAGGTTAAAATTACTTCTGATAGTAAATATTTTATTGATGCTTTTGAACAAAAATGGATTGAAGGTTGGCAGCGAAATAACTGGAAAAATGCTAGTAAAAAACCTGTAAAAAATGTTGATTTATGGCTTCGTCTTTTAGATGCAATGAAACCACACGAAATTGAACTTGTTTGGGTAAAAGGTCATAATGGACATGAATTCAATGAACGTTGTGATAAATTAGCTGTTACATCTTCAAAATCAAATAATTTATTAGATGATACTATACAAGAAAGTTAACGCTTTCCCTTTTTTCAGCTTGGTCAATTAATAGGTGGTATCTTTTTTCTGGAATACACCAGTCACCAGTTTTTAATTGAGTGAATTTGCTGTTTTTTAAACAAGGAATTTCATCTCTATCAAAAGCTGTTGTTACGCATTTATCAAATCTTTCACCAGCATTATATGCTATATATGCAAGTACCGGTTCTGCACCATTAATATAATTTCTATTTTGGTTCATTTCGTTGATTAGTGTTGAAACACCATTATATGCTGATTTGCCGGTTCTATAGTGTCTGGATGTTTGTGCACAGGCAATAACTTCTTTTGTTTTATCATTTTGAAGAAGATAATATTCATACATTCCTTGTCTATGTCCTGTATCTCTTGAAAAATCAGGTTTAATGCAAGTTGTATGTTTACTATACATTACGTCTCTATAATCTTCTCTTTTTGTTGGGTCCATTTGGTATAAAGTAGCATCAACAGTTGTCTTTTTGTCTGCTGATTTTACTTTGCAAGTCATAACTTCTGTTTTTCCGAAACTTATTGCTTGTGTTTTCATAAATATCCTATATTAATTTTGTTGTACTTATACAAACCTTCTCAAATTCTTTTTTGCTATTTAATGTATAATGTTTATTGATATGTTTCAGGAAAGGTATAAAATGAGTTTTAAAACGTTTTCAGTTTGTTCATTAGTTGTGTGTTTTGCCATCTTTTGCTTTATGCTTTGTGGTTTTTCTTTCTTGAAAAAAACAAAGGTTGAAGCTCCAGTTCATGTTGTTAGTGAATATTCTAATGTTCAAAACAATCTTTGGTGTGTTACTTTTCAACTTGTTTGGAATGAGTTGTCAGATAAATTTGTAAAGGGTACTGTAAACTTAGTTGGTGGAAATCCTCAAATTGTTGATGAATTAAACAAAAAGCTTTATACATCTGAAATTCTTTCAGAAAAATCATATTATACAACTTTTGGTAAAGTTTCTAAAAAATTAAAAAGACAAATAGAAAAAACTATTAAGAAAAAATTTAATGAGTCAAGTGATATTCTTGATATGGTTAATTGGAATGCTAAAAATTCTTACTTGTTTTATTCAATTTTGAAGAAGAATTTTACTTTTTTAGTTCCTTTTGATAGATTGCAGAATGCACCTTTTAATTCATCAAAAGAACTTGTTAAATACTTTGGTATTAGTGAAAATTCTGATAAAAAATTAAGAGATAATGTTACTGTATTATTTTATAACTCACCAGATGAATATGCTGTAAAATTACATACAAATGAAAAAGAGAATGTAATTCTTTTTAGAACTGATAATAAAACTTCTTTTGTAGAATCTTTTGATTATATTTTGGCTAATTCTGATGAAGATAAATTTTCTAAAAAAGATACTTTGTTAATTCCTGATATGGATGTTAATAAAACTATTTCATACAATGAATTGACTGGAAGACAAATAGAAAATACTAATTATGTTATTTCTCAAGCTCTTCAAACAATTCAATTTAAGCTTGATAATAAAGGTGGCAGCCTAAAAAGTGAAGCAATTATTACTATTATGAAAACTTCATTAAATCCAGAGGTTGAAGAACCAAGACATTTCTTATTTGATAAACCGTTTGTTCTTTTCTTAATTGAAGAAGGTAAAGACAAACCATATTATGCTATGTATGCTGAAAATACAGATTTTTTGGTTTCTGAAAAATAGGAGATTTGATGAAAAAGTTTTTATTTTCAATGATTTTTTTATTTTTAACTACGAGCATAACTTATGCTCGTGGTTATGATATGAATTTTCCTTTGCCTGGTGAGTCTATCGCAAACGATAGCTTACAGTTTGAAGTTGTAAAAGACCTTTATAGAAGTTCAGCGAAAAAATATCCAGCTTGTTTGAATTTCAATATTACAAATACGCAAATTGTTCATTATCCGCATGATGTTGTGAAGAAAAAAGGGAAATTTGTTTCTGGCTATTGGAAGGAAATTTGGAGCGTAAAGGCGTGTGATAATGTATATCAAGTTCCTTTAACTTTTTATATTAAAAAGCGCAGTGTAAAATATGCTGTTGAAGATGGTATTGGTATAAAATAATTTGAATTTATGTAAAACATTTTTTCAAAGGCTAGCAAAAAATTGCATTTGGCTTTTTAATGGTTTATGTGGTCTTAATTAAGAGGGTTCCCTAATGAGTATAAAAAGTGTTCAATCTCCTGCATTTAAAGCGTATGTGCCTATTTCTTATTACATAAAAGATAATGAAACTGGTGAATATGATAGAGTTATAAGTCCGAAAATCATGAAAAAATGTCAAAGTTTTGTTGTTCGTAATCTAAATGGAACTGCGCAAAATATGGCTTGTGACCGCTTTGTAAAGGGCTACAGTAAGTATGATGCTGATTATAGAAATGATAGTCGAGTTACTACTCACTACGATGAAAAAAATGCACGTGTTTTAATGGTTACAGGCAAGGATGTTGATGCTGTAAAAAATATGGCAAAACCAATTGGTATTGCAAAGGGTGAGGCTCTTGATAGAACTGGTGTTGCAAAATCTTATGAGTCAAAAGCTGCAAGTCGAGATTATTTCAAGCAGCTTAAAGCTTTCTTAAGACATTCTTGCAGACAAGTTCATAACGCAAAAGGCGAAAATCTTGCGCTTAGAGTGTATTTTACACCTAAATTTAAGCGTGATGGAAGTATTTCTAAATTAAATTATGACTGCGCTCTTTTCACAAAGAATGATGAGGCTAACCTACCCGTTTAAACATCTTTGTTGATTGACCTGCTAATTTAATTGCAGAATTGTCGTGGCCATTACTGTTAATGATGTCATTATTAACGTAGTTTCCTGTTCCGCCATACTTTTTATTATCTGTATTTAAAATTTCAATCCATTTACCTTCTGGGAACTTGATGTAGTATGCAGAAGCATCTTCACGTGGGTAATTTGCATCTCCAAAGTTTGTAACAGAGAATATTTCATTTCCTGATTCGAAATCTTTTGCGTGTGTGCCAAATACTTGTGAAGCGTGATGTTTTACTGTGCTTTCTGGTATTAATACACCTTTTGTTAATGCTGGATTATTTTCATTTATTGCATTTAAGTCTTTGCTTAAATTTTTAAATCTTGTCATTTGTAATCTGCCGTGAGCAGAGTATTGGATTGTTCCTAATGTTGATGATTTTAATGCATCAAGACCAGGTTTGTATCCTTTTTCTGTGTATAAATAATCTTCGTATCTAACTGATTCAAATTGTCTGAAAAATCTGAATGGTGTTAAATCTGCTCTTTCATCGCCTTGAAATACCATCTTTGGTC
>CAZNLZ010000089.1:0-6408 GCA_964574225.1 uncultured Muribaculaceae bacterium
GTTTAGCTTGATTGCTTCACAGTATGATTTAATTGCGCTATCTAAATCTTCACATTCATTGTAGATATCACCAAGTTCTAGATAAATTTCATCATTTTTTTCATCCAAGGTGATAGCTGTTTTTAAGAAATCCATTGCTGTATCTACATCATCAAATACTTTGTGGTATAAAGATGCGATTGCTTGGCATACAATTGCTGTCCATTCTGGGTCAGGATTTTTGTTGATTGCAAACTTATAATGTTCACAAGCTTCTTCATATTGTTCTGCTCTAATTAATGCATATGCTAAAGCATTGTGATAGAACGGATTTTGTTCATCTCTTTCTAGTGCTAATTTAAATGCATTAATTGAGTTTATAAAATCCTCTCTTTTTAAATAAAGATGTCCTAATTCATAGTAAATATTAGGATTATCTTCACCTAGCTCTAATAATTTTGAATAACAGTCAATTGCAGTTGTTGTATCTTCTTCAAAATATACTTGAGATACAGTTGCAAGCTTGAATAGTAATTCTCTATCGTAAGGATTTGTCTCCAATGCTTTCATATAAGATGTTTTAGCATCGTTAATATCTTCTTCTTTTACGTTGATATCGCCAATTTTTTTATAGTATATTTCATTTCTTCCTGTTGAATTTGCTGCAATATCATAAGCTTTTACAGCCATTGAATAATTTTTAGTTTTTTCAAGAAGATTTCCTATAACGTCATAGAACATCATTGAAAGATTTTTTGAAATGTTTTTATATAGCATTTTCATAGATGGATAGTCTAGCGCAATGCTTAAACTACCTGAAAGCATATAGTATAGTGAATTAGAAAAATCTTTAGCATTTAGTTGTGTATCGTGCATTTTATCTATGTACATTGAGGCTAAAGATAATCTTGAACGAGCTGATTTGAGCGGGTTTAGCTTAATCGCTTCTTTAAATTCTTTTTCAGCTTCATCATATAGTTTTGCCATTTCAAGGAAATAGCCTGTGTAGATTCTTGCGTTAGAGTTTGAAGGTGAAAGATGGATTGCAGATTTACATTGTTCGATTGCGGAGGCGAGATTTATTTCTCCTTTATCCCACAGCAAACTAGCGAGCCTATAATAAGCCTCTGCTATATTAGGGTTAAACTTGATTGCATCAATGTAACTATCAACAGCTTGGTCTAGGTCATTTCTGCTACCTTTAATTAGGTAGCGCTCGTGAAACTGACGTGCCTCTTCCATATAATCAAGAGCCATTGAATTTAAATCAGGTTTTTCCTCTTCCGTAAAAGTATAATTTGTTGTTTCTTCAAACATTTAACTTTTATTCCTCTGTATATATCATCTGATAAAACGCGAAAAAATGGAACCTTTTTTGCCGAAAATCAACCGTTTGTACTAGGTTTTAATTGTAATAATAGTTAATAAGAATTTCCATAAAAAGACAATTTTTCCATTTTTTTTGTTTTTATTATTATAGGAAAAGGCGAAAAGGAGTAACTATGGGCATTAATGAAGTAAGTTTCGGTTCTAAATATGGTGCAGACGCTTTAAAGGACAAAGTTGCAGATAAGAAACCTGCTGTAAAATCACCAAATCAAGATAAATTTGAAGCAGCTGAAAAAAGAGAAACAGCAGCTAATATTGCAGGTGTTGCAACAGCTACTGTGGCAACAGTTGCTGCTGTAAAAAATAGAGGCAAAATTGCTGAAGCGTTCAAAAAAATTAATTTCAAAAAAATCACAGAACCTATTGGTAATTTCTTTAAGAAAATTCCTGAATTTTTCAAGAAAGATAATATTAAAAAAGTAACTGAGCCAATCGGTAAATTCTTTAAGAAAATTCCAGAATTTTTCAAAAAAGAAAATCTTAAAAAAATAGCAGAACCAATTGGAAAATTCTTTAAAAAGATTCCAACATTATTTAAAAAAGCAGTTTAATTAAATTATGATAAATAATTCAACACCAAATTCAAATATTTTTGATATGTTTCCAAATTATAATTTGGAAATGGGTGTTGTTGCAAAAACTAATTATCTTGCACAGAAATCGATTCCTGTGCAAGATACTGTTGAGTTGAAATCAGCAGAAGAAAAAAAGAAAACTAGAAGAAAAATACTTTTTGGTTCTTCAATTGCTTCTACAATTTTAACCGCTGGAATTGCTGGTCTTTTAATTTTTAGAGGTCCTCATACTTCTGGTTTAAAATCAAGTTTGCCAAAATTTAAATCTAGAATTAAAAAAGAATTGCATGATGCTGGTACACAGCAACTTGATGATATTTCAGCAAAAATCTCATATGCATCTAAAAAAGCGCAAAGTGCAGCTGCAAGCGGTTTGGAAGCTTCACTTAACATGAATATGCACAAAGACCGTTTTGTTGATAAATTATTTCATTTGACAAAACCAACAGGTAAGTTTGCTGATGGTTGTACTGAAACTTTAAGAGGTGTTGTTGATAAAACTCTAGGCAAAAAATATAAAAAAGTTGAAGGCCGAGTACGTGATTTGTCTTCAATTTTGAAAAAATGTGATATTGAAGATTTAAAATCATTAGATGCATCACAACTTGCAAAGAAAATTACTATTAAAAATGAAACTCTTACTTTAGGTGAGTGGATTGCAAGACTTGAAAAACAAGCTTCTCGTTTAGATTCTACTTTTGATGATGCGTTTACAGCTGGTTCTGTTGCTAAACGTGGCAAAAAGCGTAGAGGCTTACTTTCTAAATTATCTAAAAAAGTAAGTGAAAGATTTAATATAAAGAAACCAAAAAGTTATATTGATCCCAAAAATTATACAACTTATGCAACAGAAGAATTATCAGCAGAAGCAAGAGAACAATTATCTAGAGAAATTCTAAGAGCAAGAAAAGAAGTTACAAATGATATTGGTGCTGTTTCTGAACATTTAAAATCTTCTTTAGGCTCTTTCTATGATATTGTTAGACCAAATGATTCAAAATCAAGAGATGCTGTTGCTGTTTTAAGAAAACAGCTTGAAGCATTCAGAGCTTGCTCGGGAGATGCAGAATTCCAAACAAGAGCAGAAATATCTAAAATGATGATTTCTAATATTGATGAGTTACTTTCTTCATTACCAAATATGTCTTCTTATAGTGCAAAAGAACAAAAACAAATGAAGAAAATATTAGAAGCTTTGAAAGATGATATTTTATCTTCATCTGGTTCTGGTTCTAAAGGTGCTCTAGAAGAAATTAAAACAATATTAAAAGGTTTAAATGCTGCAAAACTTGACGGAACTAGCAAAAAAATTATTTCTGATGCTCGATTAAAACAATTTACAAAATCATCTGATAAAATCAAAAAAGGTTTAACATCAGCAACAGAGCTTGAAATGGGCGAATATTTCTCTAAACAGGCAGAAATGGAAATGGGGTCTGCTGTTAGTGATGTTGTTTCATTATTCCTTCCAATAGGTGCGGCTGGTGTTGCTATTGCAAAAGGTGATAATAAAGATGAAAAAGTATCTGCAACATTAACAACCGGTATTCCATTAGTTGGTGCATTTGCTACTGCTGTTTATGGTACTGTGAAAATGTTCTCTGGTGGTAAAAACTTAATCTTCTCATTAGCTTCAGGTGCTGCATTAAGTGCAATTGGTAATTACGCTGATAAATTATACAAAAATTATAGAAATTCTGGTTCTGTTGTTAATGTTGTTAAAGATGAGTACAACAAACTTTGGACTGGTTTGGAAACACAAATTCATCAGTTTGATGAACCTGTAAATGCTGCTCAAATTGCAGTTTCTGAAACATTTGCAGATATCGCAAAAGAAGAAGAACCTAAAAAATAATTCACTCATTTAAGTGAGTAAAAATTTTTAAAATGATAATAAAATGTATGTATGAAAAAGTTTTTATCTACATTTTTATTATTTTCTTTTTTTATGCCTATTGCTTCTGCAGTAGAGTTCGATACTTCAATTGATGATAGTATTAGAGCAAATTATAATGTAGAAAAAAGTGCTGATTTGCCACCATTGCCAAAGAGTGTTCCAACAGCTGTTGAAACAGTTGCAATCCCAGAAACACCAATGTATTATCCGACTGGTAAAGTCTATGGAGTAAAATCAGGTACAAAAATTAAATTGGTTTCAACAAAGTCGATAACTGATTGGACTCCAAAAGGTAGTGTTGTTTCTTTTAAATCGATAACTGGTTTTGTTGCAAAAGATGGGACAATCGTTCCTGCTGGAACAATTTTTAAAGGTAAAGTTTCTGATTCTCATCCGCCACAACTTACTGGAAATGGTGGGTTAATAGAACTTGATATAAATGAAATTTATTTTAATGGTGTAAAATCCTTTATTAACACAAAAGTTTGTTCTGCTGCATCTAAAAAAGTCTTTTTTGATGATATAAAAGGTCAGCGTTCTTATTGGAAAAATTTTGCAAGAAATATGAATCCTGGTAAAAAGGTTTTTATTGCTACAAAAGACTTTGCTAAAGATATTTCGAATATTCCTATTGTTAACTTGTTATCAGTTGTTTCAATAGCTGGTGGTAGTGTATTTTATGTTGGTAATGTAGTTGTTGCTCCAGTTGTTTCTATTTTTCAAAAGGGTAGAAATATTGCACTTCCTGCTGGAACTGAATTCCAAATTCAAATAACACAATCTTCTGAAATTCGTGGTTAACTTGCTTAGCGTTTGTGTTTATATTACGCTAATGTTAGTTTGAAAGGGAATATTTATGTTAAGAACAGGTATCGTAGGACTTCCGAATGTTGGTAAATCAACTTTATTTAATGCGCTAACATCATCTAATAATGCACAAAGTGCAAATTTTCCATTTTGTACAATTGAACCAAATGTTGGTGTTGTAAATGTTCCTGATGAAAGACTTCAAATATTATCTGATTTAGTTAAAGCTCAAACTATTATCCCAACAGCTGTAGAATTTGTGGATATTGCTGGACTTGTAAAAGGTGCAAGTAAAGGTGAGGGTTTGGGAAACCAATTCTTAGCTAACATCAGAGAAGTTGATGCTATTATTCAAGTTGTTAGATGTTTTGATGACGAAAATACAATTCACGTATCAGGTAAAATTAATCCAATAGATGATATCGAAACAATTAATACTGAGCTTGCATTAGCTGATATGGCATCAATTGAAAAACGTCTTGAAAGATTAACAAAACTTGTTAAAGGTGGCGATAAGCAAGCAGTTTTAGAACATAATGTTTTATCAAAAATTAATGAATTATTAGCAGATGCTATGTTTATTAACATTGAAGACCATTTTGAAGGTGATGAGTTAGAGTTTGCAAGAAAATCTCAATTAATGTGTATAAAACCTGTTATTTATGCTGCAAACGTTAGTGAAACAGACTTGGCAACTGGTAATGCTTATGTTGAACAAGTTAGAGAATATGCAGCAAAACACGGCGCTGATGTAGTTGTTATTTCTGCTAGAATTGAAGCAGAACTTGTTGATTTGTCACCAGAAGAAGCAAAAGATTATTTAAATGATTTGGGTGTAACAAGTTCTGGTATTGAAAGAATGATTCAATCTGTATATAAATTGTTAGATTTAACAACTTTTATTACAGCTGGTGAAAAAGAAGTGCACGCTTGGACTGTTAAAGCAGGTTCTAAAGCTCCACAAGCTGCTGGTGTAATCCATACAGACTTTGAAAAAGGTTTTATTAGAGCAGAAGTTACAGGCTACAATGACTTTGTTGCAGCTGGTTCATATGTTGCAGCGAGAGAAAAAGGTGTAACTCGTCTTGAAGGTAAAGAATATATTATCCAAGATGGTGATATTGTTCACTTCAGATTTAATGTATAGAGGTCTTTATGAATAATATTGAAATGTTGGTTTCTGAACTTGGAAATGATGTTAAATTTCCTAATTCAGAAAGGAATTATTGCATATATGATGAGAATAGAACTCAGAAATTAGTTTGTGCGGGAGACGAAGCATTACCATATATAGATACATTCTTAAAATCTGCAACGACAGAAGAACAAGTATTAGATAGCTTGCAAGTTTTGGATAAAATGCTAGATAAAGGTGTAAAAGGCATTGATAAAATGTATCCGACATTAGCTAGGTTTAATGATGTTACATCACCTAATATTCAGGTAATGCTTGCAGGTATTTATAGAAAAACACTTGTGCCAGATGGCTTTGGTCCTTTATGTAAAATGCTTTTAAGACAAACATTTAATCCTAATTCAAAATATTTTGACCCAACAGAAGAAATTGGTGGGGCAATATATGAATATTTAAGACCAAAAAATTGATAATTATTTGAATTGTTTTTTCATTTATGCGATACTTCGGCAAAAGCCTCAGTATGACATTTTTGTCATTCTGAACAAAGTGAAGAAACGCATGTTTTGGAATTTTGTTCGATACTTCGGCAAAAGCCTCAGTATTACATTTTTGTCATTCTGAAC
>CAZNLZ010000090.1:0-4632 GCA_964574225.1 uncultured Muribaculaceae bacterium
TCAGTTAGTTCTAATAGTGTTATAATTTCATTTATTTTTTGTTTTTCTTCTTTTGATAAAAACCATTTCCAATTTTGTTTATAAAATGATGATTCAATATATTCTTGAAGTGTTATGCCAGAAGGATATTTTATTCTTTGTGGAAGATAAAATAATTCCTTGCAGTTTTTTTCTATTGAACCTGTTTGCGGTTTTATAATTCCAGAAATTATCTTTAGAAGGGTTGTTTTCCCAACGCCATTTGGTCCGACAAGAACAGTTATTTTATCTTTTGGAATATTTATATCAGCATTTTCAAAAATTGTAAGTTTATCAACTTTTAGAGATAAATTCTTAATATTAATCACGGAACATATCTCCTTTTCTAGTTAAAAAGAATACAAACACAGGTGCACCAATAAATGCAACAACCAAACCTAATGGAACTTGCAATGGATAAATTACGGTTCTAGCAGCAAAGTCTGCTAATAAAATTAAGCTTCCACCGATTAGCGTGTTAGATATAAATAACCATCTATAATCTTGTCCTAAAAGCATTCTTGAAATTTGTGGCGCAATAATACCGACAAAACCTAAAATGCCTGCGGCAAATACGCTTAAAGATGTTAAAAATGATGCAATTATTATTACAATTACTGTGTATAAATATTTTTTGTTTTTGTTCGTTTCAAGTAATTCGCTATCTAATCTTAAATAGTTTAGTTTTGGTATAAATATTGCGCTAGCTAACATCAATAAACAGAATACAATAACGAGCATTTTATTTGAAATGATTTCGTTATTTGTTACTCCGCCAGATAAAATCAACATCATCATATAAGATTTTAGTGGATTTACAAGGATTATTAATGAAATTAATGAACTTACAAAAATATTCATTGATAAACCGATTAAGATTAATTTAGTTATTGAAAATCTGCTTAAACCAGAAAATATAATAACTAATGCTGATGATATTAATGCTCCGATAAATCCAAAAATAGAATAATTTGAACTGTTAAATAATAGGATTGATAAAACAATACCAAGCCCAGCACCTGCTGAAATACCTGTGATGTATGGTTCAGCTAGTGGGTTTTTAGATACAGATTGCATAAACATACCAGCTAAGGCTAAACAGCCACCTGCTATAAATGCCTTTAATGCTCTTGGATAGCGAAGTATGGTTAAAATCATACTGTCTGTATCTTCGCCTAAGTTAAAGGCTTTATAAAGCATATTATAACCAAAATCTTTGTACCCTGCGTACATTGCAAGGTACAAAGAAATTAGTAAGATTATAAGTAGAATAAAAATTGTTGTGATTTTTTTTGTTTTAGTCATAAATTAACTATATCACAGATTTTCTGTTTCTTTTTTCTTTTTATCTCTTTCAGGAAGTGTGTATTTCATCGCTAAACCGGCGCGGAAATGTATTCCGGGTGCGTAGTATGAAACACCGTTTGTTTTGTACATTGAAACATCTTGGTCTAACAAGTTATACACTGTGCCTGTTAAAGAAACTTCTGTATTTTCGGTTTTAAGTAGTCTAACTTTACCGCCAAGTTTCATATCAACATAGCTGCCAGTCTTTTCTGCCCCAATTGCTGATGACATGTATCTGCCCTCATTTGCTTCAATGCCAGCAAATAAGTTTACTATGTCGTTTGGAGTCCAATAAACTGTACCTTTAAGTGAATTTTTTGGAACGCCAGAAAGTGCGTGACCTGTTGCCTTATCTTCAGAGTCTGTGTATGTATAGCTTGCAATAGCTTTAATCCAAGTTGTTGGTTCCCAAGTAACTTTTGCTTCTGCACCTTGAATTTTTGCGCTATCAATATTTACATATTGACCAGTGTAGAACCAAGTTACAGGATCTGTTGTTCCGTGGTAGCTGATATAGTCTTTGTAGTTGCTGTTAAAGTATCCTAAATCAAAAGACAATTTGTCTTCAAAGAAGGATTGTGTAACGCCAACATCCCAACTTTCCATTTTTTCAGCATCAAGATTAGGATTTGCGAGAGACTTCATGTAAGAAGAATTAACTGTGCCGAATCTTTGGTATAAAGTTGGGTTGTTGACGCTTTGGCCCCAAGACCCTCTGAATTTAGTCTTTGCACCTTCAAGTTTAAATGTAGGTAAGACTAATGTAGCAGATGCGTTTGGAGTAACATAAGTGCCAAAATCAGAGTTATGTATTAATCTTGCGCCACCACGTATAAATAATTTATCTTTTATGTTGATAGAATCGTTAACAAAGATATCATTTTGGATTGTGTTTCCAGAATATCCATTTAAAACGGTTCCAGTCCACATTCCAACATCTTTTGAATTTCCGTCAATAAATTCAGTTTCTAAATTGTAGCCAACACTTAATGTATTCCAGTCAAATAATTTATAGTTGTGTTGAGTTTGTGCATTTAATCTTGTTGAATTTATTTTAGAAATTGATTCATAAACTGGGTCACCACTTAAATCATCGGGCATAGTATAACTATTGTTTTCATTATGATATATGCTAAATTTTGCATCATAATTGTATTTATCAGTTGGATTATGAGTGAAAGATGTAACGTTCATAATATCATAGTTTAAAGCATAATTATTTGGTGCTTGGTATAAACCATAAGGCGCTGCTTGTTGATAGCCTACACCTAAATTTTTTCTTGCTCTAGAAAATCTAAAGATGTTACGAACTTCTGCTCTTTCATCTAGAACTCTTTTACCGATGTTTGCTACAACGCTTAAGTTGTTGTAGTCATCATTTTTGATTTTTCCAAGACCATCAACTTTTGCGCCACCATCAGTTTTAAACCAAGTTACTCCCATATAGTAATCTAATGAATGGTCGCCACCCATAACAGCAAAACGTTCTTTTACTGTTCCTAAGTTGCCCATTTCGCTGCCCATTTCAATTGATAATGGACCTTTACCACGTCTTGTTTGAAGAGCAATTAGCCCCCCAGAAGCGTTTGTACCAGCAACGTTTCCTTGAGGTCCTTTTATTACTTCAACTCTTTCAATGTCGTCAGATAGAATAAATTGTGGTTCAATACCAGGGCTTGTTGTTGATGTTCTATCTGCTCTAACGCCGTCGATTGTCATTCTCACACGGTCAGTACCGCGCATTCTAACTGAGGAAACAGAACCATCTGAACTATTTGTTTGTACATAAACGCTACCTGATTGGTTTAAAAGTTCGGATAGTTGAGGTGTTCCCTGATGAGCTATGTCTTTTCTTGTAACAATGTCAACGCTTGCACCGGCAGATTCAATTGATTCCGCATAGTTGCTGTAAGAATACAATTCTTTTTCTTCAACGTCTCCAAACAACATAAAAGAACCTGATTGAGTGTCAAGAACAACCTCATCATTGTCTTCAACTGCGTATGCAGACATAGCGCTAAACATAGCTGAAACAGCCATAGCTAAAAGTAGTATCTTTTTCATAAAAATTCACCTCGTGCTCGCAAGTATCCAGACAGTAATTGGTATTCTGACTCCAGAAGATTTGAAATCTTCCCTCACAGCTACGGCATAGTCCCTCGTTCGAGGAGTTTCCCAATAACTTCATTTTTAGACTAACATTTTTTAAAAATTTGTCAACCTGTTTTTATTATAAAAATTTTTTCATTTAAAAATTGCTAAACTTTTTAAAAAAAATTATAATTAATCTATAAATTGGTTTAAATATGAAAAAAATATTCCTTTTTATACTTAGTATATTTCTTTGTCAGTCATTGTTTATGCCTGCTTTTTCTATTGACCAAAATTATCAAAAAGAACTTAAAAGAATTGGTTATTCATATAATGTAAAAGGATTTAATAAAGCAATACAAAATCAAGATTTACGTGCTTTTAACTATTTTTTATTTTCAACTGTTAATATAAATTCAAAAGATAAAAAAGGTTTTACTCCTCTTCATACTGCTGTTAATTGTGACAATTATGATTATGCCCAAAGAATAATAAATGAAGATGCAGATGTTAGCGTGCAAAACAATGCTGGAGATGCACCTTTAAATTATGCAGTTTATTGGGGGAATATGGATTTAGCAAAGCTTTTAGTTGAAAGTGGTGCTAATGTTAATGTAAAAAATAATTATGGTGATACAGCTTTAAGACACGCTGTAATGGTTAGAAAGTTAGAATTTGTTATTTATTTAATTGCTGTTGAAGCTGATGTTAATTTGCAAAATAATATAGGAAATAATCCACTTTATTATGCTGCAGAAAATGGTGATTTAGATATTGTAAAAACATTAGAAGCTCATGGTGGTGATATAAATAATGTTAATAACTTAGGGGAGACTCCGCTTATGGCTGCTGCTCGAAATGGGCGAGTTGATGTTGTTAAATTTTTGCTATCAAAACACGTAGATAAAACAATCAAAAATAATGACGATCTTGATGCTATGGATATCGCATTAAAAAACAATAAAAATGATATTGTAAATCTTTTATCTATGTCTATTTATTAAAATCATGCGATTCTTCGGCAAAAGCCTCAGAATGACGTTTTTTGTCATGCTGAGCGATAGCAACGAGCACAAAGAAATTTCAAGACAGCGAAGTATCGCAAAGTTTCTAAAACTCATTTAAAATCATGCGATTCTTCGGCAAAAGCCTCAGAATGACGTTTTTTGTCATGCT
>CAZNLZ010000090.1:4732-6396 GCA_964574225.1 uncultured Muribaculaceae bacterium
TCATGCGATTCTTCGGCAAAAGCCTCAGAATGACGTTTTTTGTCATGCTGAGCGACAGCAACGAGCAGAAAGAAATTTCAAGACAGCGAAGTATCGCAAAGTTTCTAAAACTTATTTAAAATTATGCGATTCTTCGGATTACATCCTCAGAATGACGTTTGCTTTTGTCATACTGAGCGATAGCGAAGTATCGCAAAGTCAATGTTAAATTTAGTGTAATCTTGCTAAAATAATGATTGTTGTATATCAATATCTTTTAAATCAAAACAATTACACGCATAAGGTGTAAGTTTTCTGCCTCTTGGTGTTCTTTGAATAAAGCCTTGTTGTACCAAGTATGGTTCATAAACATCTTCTATTGTTTTAACGTCTTCACCAAGTGCTGTTGCTAATGTTTCAATCCCAACAGGACCACCATTATATTTATTTGCAATAATGTTTAATAATGAACGGTCAGTATTATCTAATCCGTATTTATCTATTTGCAAAATATCAAGAGCTTCATTTGCTGTACGCTCATCTATCATTCCATCTGATTTTACAATTGCGTAATCTCGAACTCTTTTAACTAATCTATTCGCAATTCTTGGTGTTCCCCTTGAACGCTTTGCAATAGCTTTTGCACCTTCTTCTTTTATGCCAATATCTAAAATGGTTGCTGTTCTTTGAATAACTTCTGTAAGTTCTTCTTCTGTATAAAACTCAAGTCTGTGAATAATTCCAAAACGGTCACGCAACGGGCTTGATAAAGAACCAGCTTTTGTTGTTGCACCAATTAAAGTGAATTTTGGAATAGGTATTCTTATCGATTTTAATGTTTGTGATTTACCAGTTGTCATATCAAGGTAAAAATCTTCCATTGCTGGGTATAAAATTTCTTCTGATATTTTATTTAGACGGTGAATTTCATCAATAAATAAAACATCACCTGCTTTTAGTGACATTAAAATACCAATAATGTCACGAGGGCGTTCAAGTGATGGAGCTGAAGTTATTTTTATATTTGCTCCCATTTCTGTTGCAATAACTGAAGCTAGTGTCGTTTTACCTAATCCGGGTGGACCATAAAATAATATATGGTCTAATGGAATTTCACGTTTTTTTGCTGCTTCAATAGAAATTTGAAGAGTAGATTTTAAAGCACCTTGTCCAACATAATCGTCAAAGTGTTTTGGTCTGATATTTGCTTCAAATGACATATCATAAGAAGTTTCTTCCGCAGTTGTATCTTCGCTTTTTTGCGGTTTTTCTTTTTTTATATTGTCATCATCTGAAAAAATTGCCAAATCATATCCCTCTTTTTGTATATAATAACATTATGCCAAAAAAGTTACAAAAAAGTTTCTTTAATTTATAATGTTTACATTAGAGCATGAGAGGTATTAAAGTGGATATTCGTGAATTAATCACAAAGTCTTCATCAGAGCAAAGAAAGGCTTTATTAAATAAGGAAGTTAGCGCAGTAGAATTAGTTGAAGCTGTATATAAACAAGTTGACGCAGTAGAAGAAAAAATCGGTGCGTACAACTCTTTAACAAAAGATTTTGCACTAGAAACAGCCCAAAAAGTTGATGAAAAAATTAAAAATGGTGAAGAAATAGCACCACTTGCTGGTATTCCTTTGGCATTAAAAGATAATATCAATTTAAAATCTTATCCAACAA
>CAZNLZ010000091.1:0-6314 GCA_964574225.1 uncultured Muribaculaceae bacterium
ACTAAGGCAATTGAATTATTGTCTAAGGCATTAATTATGAATTCAAATGCATATATTATGTCAAATTTAGCAAAGGCATACTATATGAATTCAAATTATGAAAAAGCTATTTTATTTTATAATCAGGCAGCTGATATTGAACCAACTGCTGATATTTTTTATTCATTGGCAATCGCATATAAGAAGCTTGAGCGTTTTGATAATGCTATAGACTCCTACAAAAAAGCACTTGAATTCAATTCGGAAAACTATAACGTTTTATATAATTTAGCTAATTTATATAAAGAAATTGGAGATTTAGATAATTCTCTTGCTATTGCTGCAAAGGCTGAATTTATCAATCCTAATGATGAGGATATTCAAACTCTTTTAGCTACTATTTATGAAATTAAAAATGATTATTCAAAGGCTATAGTTTGTTTAGAAAAAGCTGCAAAAATTTCTAATAATTATTTGTATTTTTATAATCTAGGTGTTCTTTATTCAAGAGTTAATAATTCTGAAAAATCCATTGAAAATTATAGGAAAGTATTGTTGTTACAGCCTAGACACGTTGAAACTTTAGTTAATTTGTCATCTGTATATAGAGATATTGATAAAAACGAAACTTTAAAACTTTTAACTCAAGCTTATGAAATTTCTCCAAGTGAAACAAATGTATGCCTTGCTCTTGCTCAAGTATATAAGGATTTATTTGATAATTATAAAAGTTTGGAAATTTTAAATGAATTACTTTCTAAAACGCAGAGTGCAGAGGCTCACTCTTTAATTGCTATAAATAATATGGATTTATTAAATTATTCTGAGGCACTTAAGGAATATAATATTGCACTTGCACTTGAACCTACAAATCTTAACTTTTTACACGGCAAAGCAATGGCATTAAAGTATCTTGGAAAATTTGATGAAGCAAAGTTATTGCTTGAATATATTGTATCTAAAGATAGCAAATCTCTTCAAAGTGTAACTACACTTGGAATGATGTGTTTGCAAGAAAAAGATTTTTATAGAGGAATGGAATTTTATATTCAAAGAAGTAATGATACTAAATTTTGTAATTTTTTTAAAGATAAAATTTGGCAAAAAGGCGACAATTTTTCTGATAAAACAGTTTTGATATATTCTGATTGTGGTCTTGGCGATACGATTATGTTTTCTCGCTATATTCCATCTCTTCTAAAAATAGCTAAACGTGTTGTTTTAAAGACAGATGTCGAACTTATTCAAATAATGAAAAGTAGTTTTGATGGACTTGAAGCTATCCATAAAACAGAAAAATTCGATGATTATGATATAGTCATCCCTATTATGAATCTAGCCTACGCTTTAGATATTGATTTTGATAACATTCCATATCCAGAAGGATATTTAAATGCAGAAAAACTTGAAATTTCTTCTGATAAATTTAAAATCGGTATTTGTTATCAAGGCAATAAACGTGTTTTCAAAAATCGTTCAATTCCTTTTGAAGTAATATCTCAATTATCGACTATTCCAAATTCACAGTTATATTCATTTCAAATAAATAATTCAGAAAAAGAATCAGAAGATATTATAAATTTATCATCTTGTATTAATGATTATAATGATACTGCAGGATTACTTAAAAGTATTGATGTGCTTGTTACTATTGATTCATCAATAGCGCATATGGCTGGTGCACTTGGAATAAAAACTTTTCTGTTACTTCCATATACTGCTGAATGGCGTTGGTTTAATGATAGAGAGTGTACTCCTTGGTATAATAGTGTTAAAATTTTTAAGCAAAAATCTCCAGCTTGTTGGGATGATGTGATTGAACTTGTTAAGGCTGAATTAGTTAAATATGCAGATAAATGATATTTTATTAGTTAATATTGAAAAAATGATTTTTGGTGGTGCTGGACTTGCAAGAGTTGATGGTGTGCCTGTCTTTATTGAAAATTCATGTCCTGATGATGTTCTTAAAGTTAAAATAACTAAAATAAATAAGAAATATGCAAATGCTGAGGTTGTTGAAATTGTTAAACCATCTAATAAACGAGTTGAGCCTATTTGTTCACTGCACAATGTTTGTGGTAGTTGTAATTGGCAACATATAAGCTATGATGAGCAACTTAATCAAAAGGAAAATATTGTTAAAGAAACTATAAAAAATATAACTGGTAAAGATTATTTAATTGAACAAATTATTCCTTCTCCGTTACAAAAAGAATATAGGTGTAAAGTTCAGTATCCAGTTTCACAAACAAAAATTTCAAAAAGAATTTTGTCTGGTTATTATAAAAATAACTCGCATGAGCTTATTAACATTAAATTTTGTCCAATGAATAAGCCAATTATTTGTGAGATAACTGAGTTTTTAAAACAAGCCGCTCAAGAATTGCAGATAAGTGGTTATGATGAAAAATCTCATAAAGGGTTATTGAGACATTTTGTATTTAGACAGTCATCTGATGAAAAACAAATTTTATTAATTTTAGTAATAAATGATAATCAAATTTGCACAAAATTAAAGAAATTAGCCGATATTGTAATTAAAAAATATCCACAAATAGTTGGTGTTTGCGCTAACTTTAATACGCAAAAAACTAATGTGATTTTAGGTAAAACAACTAAAACAATAGTTGGTAATGATTATTATACTGAATATTTATCTGAAAAAGTTTATAAAGTTTCGTCTAATAGTTTTTTTCAAGTTAATCCGTATTGCGCAAGCTTAATTTTTGATAAAGTAAAAGAACTTATATCAAATAATACAAGTAATCCAACGATTTTAGATGCGTATGCAGGTGTATCTAGTTTTGGAATTTGGATGAGTGATATTGCATCTAAAGTTATTTGCATTGAAGAAGCTGTTAGTTCAACTAAAGATGCTATAGATAACGTTAAATTAAACAATTTATCTAATGTTGAAATTATTAATGGTGACGCAGCTGTTGAGTTTAAAAAATTAATTGATAATAATGTTAAATTTGATGTTTGTTTAGTTGATCCGCCTAGAAAAGGTTGCACTGAAGAATCTATTAAAAATTTAGTTTCATTGTCAAAAGATTATATTGCTTATGTTAGCTGTAATGTTTCAACTCTTGCGCGTGATATTAGCTTGCTTGAAAAATACAATTATTATCCTGTTTATATTCAACCTGCTGATATGTTTCCTAATACATATCATATTGAAACAATTTGCTTGTTTAAAAGGAGATAGTTTTAAACTGATTCTGATAAATATTGTCCAAATATTTCAGGCATATTATCATATAAGCTTCCAACCTGATAGTATATACTTGGGTTAGGATTTATTGGATTGTTTGAAACCCAAATATTATCTCGAAAAATTACACCTTGTTTAACTTTATGTGTCAATCCGCCACTCGTTAATACTGTATCTTTACCACTATTACCGTGTACGTGTTCAATATTTGAATCTTGAGCAAGTATAACATCATTACCCATTCCACCGTTAATTCCTTTTACGTTAGAATTAACAACATGAATAAGGTCTCTGCCTTGATTACCATATATATTATTCAAGTTTGAATTTTCAATTGTAATTTTATCATCGCCTCGTCTGCCCTTTATTTCATCAACAGTACTATTTATGACGTGAATATTGTCATTGTTTTTAGTTCCTTTTATTTTTGCTTTGTCAAGCCCGTTTGCGTATACTTTTCCTGTATCATCAACAGCAACATAACCAACTCCTCGCTTTGTACTAATTTTTACACCAGATTCTGTTTTATAATAATCTTTTCCTGTAAATAGACTTAAAATTTTACTACCAAATGTTGCATTTGCACTTAAAACTTGCATAAAATAACCCTTTACTTACCTTCACACTTATTTATTTATATAAAGAAAATTTTTTTTACTAAATTTACTAATAAATAAACAGTATTAATATTTCTTTACATACGAAAAGAGAAGCTATAAAGCTTCTCTAAATATTTTCCGTTTTCCCATTTCCCTAAGTCTGTAGTCAGCCATTAATCAAGTAATGTTTCGAGTATGCTAGCGTTTTTCATTGCTATTGCATTTTCTTTAACTCTTTGTTTATGAATATATGTTCTTAATGCTTCTCTGATTAGTTCGCTACGTGTACGATTTTCGCCTTCTGCAACTTCATCAATGCGAGTTAAAAAATCTTCCGGCATTGAAATTAATACTCTAGCCATTATCCGCCTCTTTCATTATTTTGTTCTCTGTATATATATAAAAACAAACAATCAAAAAAAAGTGCATAAATTGTATATACAAATTATTTCTTTTGTAATAAAACTTAATATATTTGTTTAGAACTTCTTAAGCTGGGCAAATGCAGCATCTAATGCTTTTTGTCCTTGTGAGCCAAAATCCACGATATACATTGATGAATCACCAATTTCTTTTATATCAGTAATTTTCCCAACACCATACTTTGAATGAAAAACTCTATCACCGGTTTTTAGTTCAGATGAATTTGTGTTTGTTTGTACAGGTGTCGTATGAATTGATGACTCTGCTGCTTGAGCTTCTCTTTGTTTTTTTTCTAAAAGCATTTTCTTAATTGGATTATTTTCAAGAAGATCTTTCATTCTTTCTTCTTCTTGTTTTTTTCTTGCTTCAGCATTTGCTTGATTATTTTTGCTTTTTACAACAAAAGAAGTATTGTGCTGAACACGTTTTTGAGGGGCTACAAAACCTTTTCCAAATGATGATACAGATTTTATACTTCCATCAGCATTTTCACTAATTGTAGTTCGTGTACGCATTGTATCAACAGCTTTTCTAAATGTGTAATTTTGCTGAGTTGAAGTACTTTGAGAAGATTCATTATAATCTAATAGTTCGTGCGGAATTTCAGATATAAACCTACTTTGATTATAGTATTTGTATTCTCCCCACATTTTACGGCGTTTGGCATAGCTTAAGTATAGATATTTCTTTGCACGAGTTATACCAACATACATTAATCTTCGTTCTTCTTCCATTTCTGCAAGATTATCTAACGAACGACTATGTGGGAAGATACCCTCTTCTAAACCTGATAGAAATACGGTATCAAACTCAAGCCCTTTTGCGCTGTGAAGGGTCATTAAAGTAAGCGCCTGTGTATCATCTACATATGAATCAATATCACTAACTAATGAAACTTGAGATAAGAATTCGCCTAATATATCATTGTCTTGCGGGGTAAATTCTTTAGCAACACTAGTGAATTCTTGTAAGTTATCTATTCTTGCTTCAGCAGTTATTTCATCTTCGTTTTCACGGATATCTTGTATATAACCAGATTTATCTAAAACATAACCGATAAAAGCAGATAAATCCATCTTATAAAATGCATTTTGAAAATCTATAATCATATTATAAAATGCTGTAAGCTTTGTTTTTACGCCTGCAGAAAAATCATCATATGCATCAATATCTTTAAGTATATCCATAAATTTAGAGTCAGTTTCATCAGCAATTTGAAGTAATTTATCAACAGTAGCTGGTCCAATTGAACGTTTTGGTACATTTATAATTCTCTTTAAACTTTGAGAATCGCTTGGATTATAAATTAATTTTAGATATGCAATTATATCTTTAATTTCTTTTCTATCGTAGAACTTTAAGCCACCTACAACTTTATATGGTACATTATTAGCCATACATGCTTCTTCAATTGCACGAGATTGAGAGTTTGTACGGTATAATACCGCCATATCTGAAAGCGATTTTGTAAGTGATAGCCTTTTTACTTCTCTAACTATATTAAGTGCTTCATCACCTTCATCGTTTGCTTGATAAAGGCTTAGTTTACTACCTCTGCCTAAATTTGAATATAAATTCTTACTGATTCTTTGTTTGTTATTTTCAATTACGCTATTTGCAGCTTCTAATATTGTTTCAGCTGAACGATAATTCTGTTCAAGTTTGATTAAATGAGTTTTTCTGAATGTTGATTGTAAGTTAAGAATAATTTTATAATCAGCACCACGCCAACTATAAATTGATTGGTCAACATCACCTACAACGCAAAGACTTTTATCAGTAGGAATTTCATCCTCTTCTTTATCGTTTGTATAAATTGATTTAATCATTTTATATTGGCAAAGGTTTGTATCTTGAAACTCATCTACCAATATATGTTTAAATCTTCTAAAATATTTTTCTCTAACCGTTTCAGATTTTTCTAGTAATTTTACAGCCAACACAAGCATGTCATCAAAGTCTAATGCGTTATTTGCAAGAAGTTGTTTTTGATATTCCATGTATATTTGTGCGTATTTTTCAGTTCTGTAATCTCTTGCTCGTGTAGCAAATGTGTATGCATCTTGCATTTTGTTTTTTGCATTAGAAATAATTGTTTT
>CAZNLZ010000092.1:0-6298 GCA_964574225.1 uncultured Muribaculaceae bacterium
GAAAAAACAAAAGATTTAATTTATTATGCAGCTCTATTAAGAAACATTGGTAAAATTACACTACCTGAAGAGCTCTTTAATAAAAAAGAAAAACTATCAAAAGAAGATTGGGAAAAACTACAAAACCATCCAAATGTTGGTGTTAGTATCCTTATGAGTATTAACTTCTTGTCAGAAGTTGTACCATATATCAACTACCATAAAGAACGTTGGGACGGTCAAGGTGAACCTGAAGGTTTAAAAGGTAGAAGCATTCCATTTGGTTCAAGAATTGTAGGTATTGCAGATGCTTATTGCGCAATGACATCTGAAAGAACATATAGAAATGCCCTTTCAAATGCAAAAGCGTTAGAAATTATCCAATCCGAATCCGGAATAAAATGGGACCCAGAGTTGGTAGAAGTATTAACAGATTTAAAAAACAAATAATCTATTGATATTCACTAACCCATAAGCCGTGTAAATTACAAAGTTCACGAGCGGTAAATCCGTCAAAGTGACAGCACTTTTTGATTTCCATTTTTGCCTCATCATTAGGACAAAGAAATTTTCGTTTTAAATATTTTTTATCAGGTGAAATTGCCTCGATAAAAATAATATAGTGTTCTTTTTCCATTGGATGCGGAATAGAGCCAACTCTTATTGTTTTTGTTTCGCCTTCAATAGTTACAACAGGAACGTGTTTTTCCTTGTATTCATCGTCGTTAGAATGTTCTTTTAATTGTTCCATAGGCAAAGAACAACAAACCAATTGCCCTTCGCCAGGATGAATAACTTCAATAATATTTCCACATACATTGCACTTATAAAGTTCTAATTTTTCAGACATAAAAAACCTCCTTTTCTATCTTTATATAAAGAAAAAGGAGGCTTTTTAAATCAGTAATTTGAATAAACTTATTTACTATATATCAACTCAATTATGTCATCTTCAAAATCTTTAACTTTTGTTGGTTCCTCTATAAAGTTTTGAGTAATTATAGAAACAGCATAAGTATTTCCATCTTGAGAACTAACAAAACCAGCAATTGAACTAACATTTGAAAGCGAACCTGTTTTTAACCAAGCTTCACCTCTTAAATCTAAAAGTCTATTTGATAATGTACCATCACCAGGTTGAGCCATTTTTTCTTTGAACGAATTAAAATCTTTCTCCTTATATAATTCCGACAAAGTTTCGGTCATCCATTCAACAGATACTAAGTTATTTCTTGATACACCACAACCATCTTTAATAACAATTTTATCTGATGAAACACCATTTTTCTTATAAAACTCTGAAAAAGCCATGGCGCCCAAGTAATCTGTACCAGTTGCACTATATTTTTTAGAAGCCGCAAGCTTAAACAAGGTCTCTGAAATAAGGTTATTGCTGTTATGCAACATTTTAGAAGCTGTTGGAGCAATCGGATTTTTAATTTCTGTTATAAGTTCCGCATTTTGAGGAGTTAATTTTGATGCATATAAATTTCCTGTTGCGCTAATTCCATTATCATCCATAGCTCTTTCAACATTGTAAATAAAATATCTACGCATAGAACTTATTGGAATAGTTAATGTTCGCGGATGAGCTAAAGAAGCATATAATTCAACAACTTCTGGGTTAGACCAATTATAACGGTTCATATCAATAAAATCTTTTTTATTGTTGATTTCAATATTACTTATAACAGACATTGGATAATTTGTTTTTAACTCTGTTAGAATACGTCCGTTATCAACCCTCATCACATCAAGTTTAACAACATTTCCATCTAAGTTATAAGAACTTACCTTTGGTGTATATGGATTAATATCATCATCCCACATCCAACCTGCTGCAAATTCTTTTTTATCAATAATGCTGTCATCAAAATATATGTTATTAAACTTTGTATTTCCAGACTCTTTTAACTTATGGAATGCAACTTTTAATTGAGAAGTCGTCAATAAAGGGTCAGCGCCTAATTTAATATATAAATTGTTATCTGAATCTTTTAAAAATTGTGTTTTAAAAAGATAATCACTACCAAGTGTATTTAATGAAGAATATGTTGTAAAAATTTTTAGAGTTGAAGCAGGATGTAAAAGTTTTTCTGCGTTTTGCTCATATACAATGCTTCCATCTCTCAAATTTTTAATAGAAATTGCAACAGTTGCACCTTCTCCAATAGGAGATTTTTTCATCAATTTATCTAATTTACTTACAGAAAACGCGAAACTACTGTTTACTGTAAACATAAAAACCATAACTAAAGTTAGAATTTTAAATAAGTTTTTCATTACTTCTCCAATATTTGATAACTTCTTTTTGTGTCTTTCAAAATAGGCATTTGTTTTCTATACTGATGCATTTCTTCAATATCTAACTCAGCATACAAAACATTTTCTTCTTCATCAAGTTTATTAATAATTTTACCTTTATAATCTATAGCCATAGATTGACCTGAAAAATCAAAACTTTCATTTATTTTACCTGTCAAACAAGATGAAATAAAAATGGTTTGATTTTCTATTGCTCTTGCTTTTGCCAAAGTAACATAATCTTCTGTGAAGGCTTTTGGCCAAGCAGCCATATTTACCATTATATCAACATCGTTAAATGCGTATAATCTGAACATTTCAGGGAAACGAATATCATAACAAATAGATATACCAATCTTACCAATATCAGTTTTAACAATAACCGGCGTTTCACCTTCTTGCAAAAAACTACCTTCTGATTGCCCTCTATGTGAGAACAAATGAAATTTATCATAACTAGAAATAAGTTCACCTTGCCTATTAAAAATCAAACAAGTATTTCTATCCTTTTCCCCTTCTTTTCTTAAGACGGCACTTCCACCAACAACATTAGCTTGATATTTAACAGCTATTTCTTTTAAAAAATTATATGTTCTTGATGAAAAAAGTTCTTCACTAGATTTATTGAAATTAGGACTATCCCACCCAATTGTCCAAAGTTCAGGAAGAACAATCAAATCAGCACTAGAATGATAACTTTTATCTAAAAGTTCTCTTACCTTAGAAATATTACTAGCTATATCCCCTGCAACTGCTTCCAATTGCACAACTAACAACTTGATTTTCATAATCAAATTGTATTACAAATTTAAGCACTTATCAAATTAAAAAGCTTTATTTAGGCAAAGTTGCCTTTATTTGATCTGATAAAGCTGCTAAGCCTTTCATTGCTTCTTGTTGGGATTTAACCACATCAGGAACACCACTTGCAACATTATCAAGATTTTCCTTTAAAAATGCCTTTGTCTTTTGTTGCAAAGCAAGAGCATCAGCAGGAAGTTGTGTTTTCGCTGGTTGTTTCGCTATTGATGATGTTACTTTTTTCAAAAAGCCCATAGATTTCCCTTGTTACTTATATAAACAAAAAAAGCTTAAAAAAATTGCGCAGCTTAGCGTTTAACGAAATAAAATGCCAAATCTTCATATACAGTTTGTTCCTTAATATATGAATCAAGCATTTTTTTAGAATTTTGTGTTTTTTCAATATCTCTATAAATAATACTCATCAACACAGAATTAGAACTATTTGTTCTTGCAAGTTGTGTTAAATAATATTGAATACAATCAATTACATACTTTGGTTCTAAGTTATTATCAGTTTGATAATTCAAAAGACACTGTGCAAAATCAAGTGCAGTTTCTTTATTAAATTTAGGATATGAAGCAAAATATTTTTCAAAAGCACTAACTTCGTAATTAATTGTTTTTGAATCGGGAACACTAAATGCTTGTGAGCGAGAAACAATTGTTTGAAGCAAATCATCTTTATTATTAGTTAAAAATATAAATGTAACATTTGATGTTGGCTCTTCAATCGATTTAAGCATTGCATTAGCTGCAACAGTTGATAAACAAGAAGTATTAATCCCTGATGGATACCAGATTTTATCTTCATTTTCTGTTTGAGGAAGAGAAAAACCAGTTGTCTTATATTCTTGATACTCTCTCATTTCTTCTGTCTTTAACTGTTTTATTTCAGCATCACAAAATATAAAAACACGATGATAATCAGAAGAATTAACTAAAGTATCAAGCACCATATTTATTTGGTCTTCTGATATAACCGTTTTACTAGAATCCGTTTTATTATCTATTTTTGAAATAGTCATAACAGCAGGGTGTTTGTTATCCCTTATCCAACGACAATTTTGGCACTGGCAATCTGGACTACCCTCTTCTAAACAATTAAGTTTTCTAGCAAGTTCCATTGCCATTGCATACTGAATAAAATTATTGCTTCCATACAAAATTAAAGAATGAAACAACCTATTCTGAGATATTGCCGTCTCAAAAAAATTAGTTAAATATGGATATTTATTTTCTAAGATTTTATTCATATCAACTCAACAGTGCTAATTCTAATACTATTTCACTCGAAGCAACTTTTCCTGTTTTCAGTTTAAATTCCGCTTCAATTAAATTTTCTCTTATTTTAACAAGTTGTTCAAGAGATGTTTTTCTTAATTTTTCTTGTGTTTTTTGAAGAACAAACTCATGCATTTTCAATTTTGCTGCAATATCCTTTGTGCTCATTTTCTTTTCATAATTTTTTATAAAAATGAAACGTTGAAAACTATTTTGAAGTACAGAAAAAATTTCCAGTGGATGACGTTTTTCTGTTAGCAAAGTATATTGCTTTAGAATTTCGTTTTTATTCCCTTGCAAAATCAAATCAGCAAGGATAAAAACATCTTCTGATGAAACACAATATTTTCTAATACTATCTGAATCAATTGTTTTTTTCGGATGTATTGCTATCTTAAGCTTTTCAAGTTCTGAATCAATCAAAGTTAAATTAACACCTAATTGTTCAATCAAAACAGAAATTGTATCAGAGCTAATAGTTAACTCTTTTTCCTTTGCCATTTTAGCAATCTCAGATGGCAACTGTTTATCATAATTTCTAAATTGTGCAAATTCTCTTACTTGAGAATATTTAGAAAGCGTTTTATATAACTTTTTTCTGCTATCTGGCTTTTTATTTTCATCTCTTGGTACTTTACAAACAAAAATTATATTTACGCTATCATTTATTGTTGATAAAGCATAATCAAAGCTTTCAATTTGTTTATCATCAAGGCTCATTTTGTTGCCAATCAAATATTTATCAATAGAAATCAGCGATAAGGTTTTTCCAAACATCAATGGTGCACTTTGAACACACTCTAAAATAGTATGAAAATCTGGATTATCAAAAACCTTATATGCCATTGACATAAAAGAAGTATCAAGAAGCTCATTTTTAAGCTTCTTGATTTCTTTTTCCATTAAATATTCTTCTTGTCCGTAAAATAAAAATACAGCCATATCTACTAATTAATTTTCAAGTAACAAGCTAGCGCCAATAACACCAGCAGTATTTCCAAGTTCAGCGTGAACAACTTGAACAGCTGCACCTTGAATTGGCATTGAACGTTTAACTAATGCTTCTTTAATTGGTCCAAATAAAAACTCACCAGCGTCAGCAACACCGCCACCGATAACGATTTTTTCTGGATTTAATAAGTTAACTACACTTGATAAACCAATACCAATGTATGTACCAATAATTTCAAAAATTTTCTTAGCAACAACATCACCTTGTTTTGCAGCTTCGCAAACATAATAAGGTGTAATTTCGTTCTTAGCTAATTCTCTATATTTTGTAGATTTTCCACCTTTAATATATTCTTCAGCCATAGCAACAATTGCAGGACCAGAAGCAAATGCTTCTAAGCAACCATGGTCACCACAACCACATAATGGACCATTATCCATTTGTAATTTAATATGACCTAATTCCCCTGCTGCATTACTTGCACCACGAACCAACTTGCCATTAACAATCAAACCAGAACCAATACCTGTTCCAACAGTAATACAAATCAAGTTTTGAGCACCTTTACCAGCACCATAGTTTAACTCAGCTAAAGCAGCACATCTAACATCATTATCAACTTTAACAGGAACGCCAAATTCTTTTGAAACAATATCAGCAATTGGAATATTCACCCAGCCTGGAATATTTGGTGCTAATCTAACAATCCCGTTATCACAATCAATTTGTCCTGGGAAGCCAAATCCAATGCCTTCAATAGCATCTTTTGAAACTTTTGCTTCTTTCATAACATCTGAAATAGCTTTTATCATATTTGAAATAGTATATTCATAACCCATTTCAGCTCTTGTCGGAACTGTATCTGTAAAAACAATACTTCCAGCTTTATCAACTAATGCAACTTTTACATTAGTACCGCCTACATCTACCCCAATTCTGTATTTTTTAGCCATAGCTGACATCTTAACTCCTTAGAAA
>CAZNLZ010000093.1:0-6295 GCA_964574225.1 uncultured Muribaculaceae bacterium
ACTGCATTTGGTTCTTCAACTATGATGCAAAATAAATTTTGTCATTTCTTAACTGCGTCAAGATTTTCTAGAGCCGTATATGGTGTTGCTAAAACATTAGTATTTTTAATGTTAATCATTGCATACTGTCCTAATTTAGAATATTATGACCCAATGTCTATAGAAGAATTCTTATTATTCTCTAAGTATCAACCAATTTTAATTAACATTGCTGATATCTTGGTTTACATTACAGTTGGTATGTGTATAGTAAGAGGTCTTCCTGTTTTATTTGAAAGTAAAAGATTTATAGAAAATGATAAATAATTCATTCAATATTGTACTTTTTGAACCTGAAATACCGCAAAATACCGGAAATATTGTTCGGTTATGTGCGTGTACAGGTTCAAAATTGTTTTTAGTTGGTAAACTTGGATTTTCCTTATCAGATAAGTATTTAAAGCGTGCTGGTTTAGATTATTGGGAAAGTGTGAATATTACTAAATATGATACGCTTGAACAGTTGCAAAAAGAGTATCCTACGTCAAATTTTTATTATTTGACTACTAAATCCAAAAATCTATATACTAGTAAAAAATATAATAAAGGTGACTTTTTTGTATTTGGACCTGAAACAAGAGGATTGCCAGAAGATTTATTGAGTACAAATTCAAATACTGCTGTAACAATTCCTATGCTTGAAGGTCAAAGAAGTCTTAATTTATCTAATTCAGTTGCAATAGTTGTGTATGAGGCAATAAGACAAAATGGCTAATAAAATAGATGCAAAATTAGTTTCTAATTATTTACCTGTTCGTGATGATAATTCAAATAAAGGTAGTTTTGGTAAAGTTTTGAATATTTCTGGGTCTGATTCTTTTTCAGGTGCAGCTTATTTATCATCAAAAGCTGCTCTAAAAGTTGGTGCTGGTTATGTTCTTCTTGCTTGTCCTGAGAATATTATTCCTCGTATCGCCCCTTCTCTTCCTGAATTAGTATATTATCCTTTAAAAGCTAATGAAAAAGGTTCTATTGCTTTAGACAATAAAATTAATGATTTATATAACTATGATGTTGTTTCTATTGGTTGTGGCTTAACAACAAATTCTGATACTCAACAGTTCGTTATGAAAATTATTAAAGATTTTAATTCTCATCAAAAAGTTGTTATTGATGCTGACGCTATAAATATTCTTTCTTTACATAAGGGTGAATTGTCAATTAAAAATTCTATAATTACACCTCATCCTAAAGAATTGGCTCGTTTATTAAATGTTGATTTAGCAGAAGTTATTGCTAATAGAGAAAAATATGCAAGAATTTCTGCTCAAACGTATGAGTGTATAACTGTTTTAAAGGGTAAAAATACTATAGTTACTGATGGTGAAAAAATTTATGTAAATACCACTGGTAATTCTGCATTATCAAAAGCTGGTACTGGAGATGTTTTAACTGGTATGATTACTGGTTTTCTTTCTCAAAAGGTAACTCCTTTTAAAGCTGCTATTTTGTCAGTATTTTTACATGGTTTAGCTGGTGATATTGCGTCAGAAGACTATACAAAGTATTCTGTTTTGGCTTCTGATGTTATTGATTACATTCCTTATGCAATTAATGAAATTATGGAAGCAGAATAAACTATGCCAGACATACAACAACTTCAAAATATTTTAAAAGAAAATCCTGAAGATTATAAAACTATGGAAGAGTATGCAATTGCTCTTTCTGATATTGGTGAGAATGAAGAAGCTCTTAAAAATTTTTTATATCTAAAAAAACTATTCCCAGAAAATGCACAAGTTTTATATAATATTGGAATTATTCTTGAAAAACTTAAATATTTTGATGATTCAATAAGTGCATATGAAAAGGCTCTTTCTCTTGAACCTGATGATGCTGATATTATGTTTAATTTAGCAAATTCTTACATCAAGAAAAATAATTATGATAGAGCAGAAGAACTTTTGTTGAAAGTTGTTGAGATTGATAATCTTGATTCTAATGCTTATTTTCATTTAGGAGAAATATATTCTAGGAAAAAGCAATTTGAAGATTCTATTGAAATGCTTTCAAAGGCTTTAGAACTTAATTCTGATGATGTAATTGCAAAATTTTATCTTGCATATTCATTAAAAGAAATTGGAAAAGTGGATGAAGCTATTTCTCTTTATAATGAGGTTGTTAATCAATCACCGGATTATAGTTGGGCATATTATAATCTCGCTTCTATTTATTTTGAGCAAAATAAAGATGATTTGGCTATTGAATACTTGGAGAAGACCATCCAAACAAATCCTAATGATGTCCCTGCCATTAAGTTTTTAGTTAAGATATTATCTAAAAAAAGAGATTATGCTAAGGCTGAAAAAATATTAAAACAAATGACAGTTAAATTGCCATTAGAAGCTGATTTATTTTATTTGCTTGCTCAGGTCTATAAATCAATGAAAAATAAAATTAGTTATCTGAAATATTTGCGCTTTACAGAAAAGAAATCTTCAACTTTTACAGGTAGTATTGAAGCTTTACTAAGTGAAATTAAAGAGGCTGAATAATAAAAAATGAGAGTTCATCTATGAACCCTCATTTTAACCGTGCCACTACCTATCGACAAGTATAAATATGACTTTCCCTAACAATTTCTCCTTCAAGGATAAATACACCCATTAGTATCACCTTAGTGCTGCTACGTTCCCGTCCTGACACGGTTCGATGGCTAATGCCATACTTACCTTTGTTATCAACAATTTCATTAGAGTCCGCCGTATCCATAAAAGCCTCACAGTAGGCTCTGCACCCCGCTATGCGCTCGGGTCGAGAGATTCGCAACGTCCCCGTGGAGCACGGCTTTAATATTTTAAAATAAAAATACTCAACTTGCAAATTGATATATATATTTTCCTTTACTTTGTGTGTTATAATTTATCTGTAATATTCTTGGGGGAAATAAAATGAAAAGTTCAAATCCTATGTTTAAAGATGATATTTTTTCTAAGTCATATGCGCTTTCAGAACGTACAATGACTGTATCTGGAACTATGACTAAATTGATGATTTTAACATTAATAATGATGGCTGGTGCTGGTGCAGTATATTATCAGTTTTCACTACAACATCTTGATTTTGTTAATTCAATAATGACATTTTCTTTAGTAGTTAGTGTTATTCTTGCTTTTATTTTAGCTTTTAAAAATGATTGGACACCTTTACTAGCTCCAGTTTATGCATTTTTTCAAGGTGCGTTATTATCAGGTATTTCTTGTTTCTTTGAAAGCTATGCTCCAGGTATTGTTATGCAAGCTATTTCAATAACATTCTTTGTTGTTTTTACAATGGCTATTTTGTTTAAGTTGGGTGTAATTAGAGCTACAGAAAAATTTAGAAGTACTCTTGTTCTTGCAACAATTTCAATATGTGTATTTTACTTGACTTCAATTCTGTTAAGCTTCTTTGGAGTACAAGTACCATATTTTACATCTATTTCATTGTTTTCTATTGGTGTGAATGCTGTTATTGCTGTAATTGCAGCTTTAAATTTAATACTTGATTTTGATTATATTGAAAAAGGTGTTGCCGCTCCATTACCTAGTGTTTATGAATGGTATGGTGCTTTTGGATTGCTAGTTACAATATTATGGTTATATTTGGAAATTTTAAGAATTTTACTTAGATCAAGACAAAGATAATAAAAAAGACCGAGAAATCGGTCTTTTTTTATAATTCATTTTTACAAGTTCCTGTATTATAAAATTCAAGCAGATTATTTAAACTATTTGAAATCATTTCTTCTACTGCTGAATCAGTGAAAAATGCCATATGCTGAGTTAATATTACGTTTGGAAATTGTCTTAAGTATGCCATATCTCTATTTTGAATAATGTCTGTTGAGCGATTATGGTGATATATTGCTTCTTCTTTATCAAAAACATCCAGTGCTAAAGCTCCGATTTTTTCATTTTCAATTCCTTTTATTAAATCTGGAATATTCATTAATTCTCCGCGTGCTGTGTTGACGATTATCACGCCTTGTTTCATTAATGCTATTGTTTGTTCATTAATAATGTTTTTATTGGTTTCTGTAAGTGGTATGTGAATTGTTATTATGTCGGATTTTTTAAATATTTCTTCTATACTTACATATTCAGCTATATTTTTTATATTTTCGTTTTGAAATTTATCGTATGCGATAATTTGGCAACCAAAGCCTGATAGGTTTTTAATAACAGTTGTGCCTATTCTTCCTGTTCCTAGTACCCCAACTGTCATATTTCTTAGTTCTCTACCCATTAAACCATTTAATGTGTAATCATTTACGTTTTGACGCCACATAGCAGGCTTATATTTTCTTATTGCAAGAAGCATTAGCATAACAGTAAAATCGGCAACACCATTTGGTGAGTATGATACATTACAAACTTTTAGCCCTTGTTCTTTTGCATATTTTACATCGTAATGGTTGTAACCTATTGTTCTTGTTGATATAAAACGAACACCTTTCGCTTTAATTTTATCTATGTAATTTTTTGTAAGCTTACTAAATCCAAGCGTAGTAATTGCATCAGCCCCTTCGCAAAGATGAATTGATTTATTATCTAATATTTTATCCGTTGTTACTATTTCAATGTTATTTTGTTTTGCGAATTCTGTTATTATTGTTTCTTCGTAAGGTCTTTTCTCAAATACGGCTATTTTCATTTTAAATCCTAAAACATTTGCTAGTTTATTTTACATTTAACATGTTAATATTGAAAAAGACCTTATGCAAGGTCTTTTTTGTTGTTTTTCTTTATATCTTCTGCAACGTGAAACTTTGTTGAACCAGTTTTCATCTCTCTAAATGCATATATTGCTTTTGGTATTAAATATCCTAAGAATAAGCAAGATACGCCGATATTAGCAGCTACTGAGCCAACCTTTAACCATTGAGATTTCTTTAGATATTTACTTACATCTTGACCTGAGGCTTTAAATTTAGAGTCAATGCTTTTTAGCTGTTCTGCAAGTTCTTCCATTGCTTTAGTATTTATGTATTTTGAAGTATCAACTACTTGTTTTCCGCTTGCATCAATTGCTGTTGATACAATATTAGATTTTTTTGCGGCTTTTACAACAATATTTTCAGGATTTTGTATAACAAAATTTAATTTTTCTGTTAATGATTTATCAGCAGATGGCATTTTTGCAATATCGTCTAAAATACTTCCTTTGCTTAGGGCTGATGCTAGTTGTTCGTCCATAAGTACATCAATACCTAAGTCAATTGGCTTGTGTAGTACTTTTTCTGAAAATTTATTAACGCCTTTTTCAATTAAATTGCCAAATCCATATAAGAAGAATAAGAAGCCACCTTCTTTAATTGCGTGTTCGCAAAATTCTGTTTTATTTCTTGAACATGCAAGTCTTTCTGTTGTAATACCTGCGTCAATAATTTTCATATTGTGTACAGGGTTAAACATAATTCCTTCAACAGCTTTTTGTACAATTCCACCTTTGAAGGATGGTTTTGTTTGTTTTGTTGAGAAGCTGCTTATATCTTCAAAAACTTTGCTGTTTCCAGTTTGTAATCCAGAAAAAGATGTCGAATTTTTCTTATGTTGTGATTTTATATCATCAATTACAGCTTTTTTTGTGTTTTTTTGTTTTAGTTTAGTTAGGGCAAAAAATGAACCAAGAGTTAATGCAGTAGCTGCAATTACTTTTCCTGAATATAAATTTTTAGCTAGTTTGCCCCCATCTTTTAAACAGTCAGTTAATGCTTCTTTTACTGTTTGATTACCCTTTTTAGACATAAATCCTTTTGCGTTTTCAACAGCCCAATTAGCATATTCTGAGTTTGCAATAATTCTTGGGTCAACGTCTGGATTTATTTTTGCTGCTTTGTAAATTGTTTTATCAATAATTTTTTTATAAAGTGGGATACCGCCTATCCAGATTGCTTGAGTTCCAAACTCATCTACAAATCTGTCCATCCCTTCAACTGGTCCGCCCTCTTTAAATGATTTAATTGTTAGACTTGCGCTATCTACGCCGTCTTTAATTATCATTGGTATTAATGATTCTTTGTTTCCTAGTGTTGATATAACTTTTGTTGATATTGCTTGTATAGACATTTTTCTTTCCTTTTATTTCCGTGTACTACAAGCCCCAAATAAGATTTCTTAATTTGGCAAATGGGGCATTTGTCTTTCTGTCTATCAAGCTACGTCGTAATATTCTAATCATTTATTATTTTCCTTTTAACTAAAAAAGCCTTCTGTTTTATCAGAAGGCTTTAATTATTTTGTAACACCAAAATCGATACGATTATATCGTAAAG
>CAZNLZ010000094.1:0-6253 GCA_964574225.1 uncultured Muribaculaceae bacterium
CGACTTGCTCTTTCCCTGCCTCAAATTGAGGTTTTATAAGTGAAACAATTTCAAAGTTTTTTTCGCGTGCAAGTTTTAAAACATTTTCTAAGACTTTTGTAATTGAGATGAAGGATAAATCCATTGTAATAAATTCTGCTTTTTCTTCATCTTTTTCATAAACTTCATCAATAGAACAAGATTTTACATTTACTTTTTCAACAACTTTTACACGTTCATCGGTTCTTAATTTCCAAGCAATTTGCCCGTATCCAACGTCAACACTGTAAACTTTTTTTGCTCCATTTTGAAGCATGCAATCAGTAAAACCACCAGTAGATGCACCTGCATCTAAACATACTTTATTCGATAAATCTATGTTAAAAGCTTTAATTGCTTTGTCTAATTTAAAACCGCCCCTAGATACAAATGGCATTGATTTTATTTCAAAGATAGTATTTTCTTTTGCTTGAATTTGAAATCCAGCTTTTGTGATTGTTACTCCATCAACTTTTACATCACCAGCCATTATTGCAGCTTGTGCTTTGCTTTTTGTTTCAAAGAAACCTTTATCCGTTAATATTTTGTCTAATCTCTCTTTTGCCATTTTATATTCCAAAAATTTTTTGTGCGTTTTGGGTTGTTTGTTTTTTTACTTCTTCAATATCTATTTCTTTAAGGTTTGCTATTTCTTGTGCAATATATTTTAAATATGCAGGTGAATTTAGTTTGCCCCTATATGGTACTGGTGCTAAGTATGGTGCATCCGTTTCTAAAAGAAGTTTATCAAGCGGAGTTATTTTTGCAACTTCTTTTAAATCTTTCGCATTTTTGAATGTAACAACACCTCCAATAGCAATATAATATCCTTTTTCAATGCACTTTTTTGCAAAACCTGCATTTCCTGAAAAACAGTGGAAAACAACGTTTTTTAAATTGAATTCTTGAAGAATTTCAAAGGTATCTTCGTGGGCTTCTCTGTCGTGAATTAATACAGGTATTTTTAATTCTTCAGCAATTTTTAATTGTTTTCTAAATACTTCTTTTTGTAATTCTTTTGTTTCTTGTTCCCAATAATAATCAAGTCCAATTTCTCCAATTGCCACAATTTTATTGTGTTTGCATAAATTGATAATTTCTTTTTCTATATCTTGAGTATATGTCTTTGCTTCGGAAGGATGAATGCCAATTGCGCCATATAACATATTGTATTGTTCGCAAAGAGATATTATTTCATTAAAAGTAGAAGGTTCAACGCCAGGAATAATAACATTGTCTATTTCATTGTTTTTTAAATTTTCAATGAAATTGGCAAAATTTTCTTTATAATCTTCAAAATTTATATGTGAGTGTGTATCTATCATTTCTTAATTTTAATATAAAAAAATGTAAATATCTGTTTACATTATGTCAAAAATAAAAATTGAGGAGTTTTTCTTTCAGTGCATATGGTCTAGGAGCCGAAATGAACGCTGGTAAAATAAAGCCTAATGTAACTCAACCACAGACAACTAAAACCAATAAACGAGCAAAAGTTGTTCTTTCCTCTGTTGCTGGTAGTGCGCTTGGTATCGCAGGTGCTGTTGCTGGGGTTTATGCATGCGCTAAAAAAGGCAATCCTGCTGCGACATTGAAAAATCTTAAATATGCAGAAAAAGATGTTTTATTATTAGCAACTGGTTCTGTTCTTGGTGGTTTAACCGGTGGACTTATTGCTGATAGAAATAAAGAAAATGTTAAACCAAAATTAAGAGAAGCGGTTCAACAATTAGTTGGTAGTACATTCTTCCCGATTGCAACATTGACTGCTTCAATGGACTTATTAGATAGAACTAATTTCCAATTACCAAAATTCAAATCAACATCTAAACCGGCAAAAATTGCAAATGCTATATTGGGCGTTCTTCCAAGAGTTGCCCTAACCTTTGCATCGTTATTTGGTGGTGCGCATGTTGGTAACAAAGTAGCTAACGACTTTAACAATTTTGTGTTTAAAGAAAATGTTAAACATGAAGTAAAACCAGAAGATATGCTAGTTCACGCTGATGATTTATGTTTGGCGGGTAGTATGATTTTAAAAGATGTTAAAAACCTTTCAAATCTTGTTTGTAGTGCTCTTCCTGCAACATTCTTAGTTTCTGGTATTAAAACAGGTATTCAACAAAAAGAACAACTAAAAGAAGCAGAAGCTAGTCAAGAAATTCACTCATAATTTCGTTGCTTAAAAGAATTCCTTCTTCTGTTAAAAAACAAGTTCCATTCTCGCATTTCAATAATCTGAGATTTGTGTATTTTTCTATTATTTTTTCATATTTTTTTTCAAAGTCTATTTTATATTTATGATTTATTTCAGAAATATTAATTCCTTCTTTTAATCTTAATCCTAAGAAAATTCCATTTTCCATTGTTTCTTGCTTGGAAAGAATTTCTTCTTCTCTTGCAAATGTTTCTTTTATATATTTTTCAAAACTTTCTGTGTTTTTATATCTTATATCCCCTTCATAACCGCTTGCGTTGAGTCCAAATCCGTAATAATTCTTGTTTTTCCAATAAGCACGGTTATGCTTTGATTCGTAGCCTTTTTTTGCGAAATTGCTGATTTCATAGTGCTCAAAATTATGTTCTTTTAAAATTTCACACAATTTTATAAACATTTTTGCTTGCATTTCGTCATCTGGTAAATTAGATGGCATATTTTTACCAAAGAAGGATTCTTCTTCTATTTTTAAACCGTAGCTTGAAATATGTTGAATATTTAACTCAACTGCTTTTTTTACGTCTTCTATAAATCCTTCTAAAGTTTGGTTTGGTAATCCATAAATTAAATCGATGCTGATATTGTTGAAACCAGCTTCTTTTATTAATTCAATTGCTTGATAGATTTTTTCTTCATTATGGTTTCTTCCAATTAGGCTTAAAAGCTTGTCATCAAAAGTTTGTACTCCTAATGAAATTCTATTAAATCCTATTTTTTTTATTTTTAATAATTTTTCTGTTGTTATTGTTTCTGGATTAACTTCAATTGTAATTTCTGTTAATTCATCATAATTAAAACAAGATAATATATTTTCTAAATCGGCTGGTTCTAAAAGGGATGGAGTTCCTCCCCCAAAGTAGATTGTATTTAGTTTTTCATTTTTATATCTTGATTTTATTTCTGAAACAAGAGCAGATATGTATTCATTTTTTCTGCTTATATTAATTCCAGAAATAAAAGAACAATAATGACATTTTCTTATACAAAAGGGTATATGAATATATGCGTGATTAACCATAAAAAAATTATATCACCTTTTGCTAGGTGATATAATCTCTATTTTTATAAGTATAAAAGGTTTTCTTCCATAAGTTTTAAACAACCTTTTTTGTTTGCAATGAACTTATGTTTTTCGCCATCTTTGTCCACAAAACATAATTCATATCTTCCACTTAATTCAGAAGATGGTTTAATTGTTCCGCTTGCTAATGCTCTATTTGAAAGTAATTCTTCTTCGCTTACAGTTCTTGTAATTGTTGAACCTAAAGGTCTGCATTTATTTGGTAGAACAGTAATATTATATTCGCCGATTGTTTCAGCTGGTTTTATTTCAACTTTCCCCATTGCTAGAGAAACTGGTCTTAGTAGTTTAGAACCATTTACAAGGGTTGTTCCAGAGTTGTATTGAAGATCAAATAATTCTTCTGCACTTAATTTTGTTTTTGAGTTTGCAGGGGTAATTGTATAACCATCTGGCAACAAGGCAAGTTCTCTTGGTGTTGGACCTGTATATTTTTTTGCTTTTTCTTCTAAAAATTCTTTTGAAACAGATGTTGTTGGGGTATGTTGTGTTTGTGTTGTTTGAGTTGCACTAGGTCTTGATGCAACACTATATTGGGAAAAAGATACTGGCATTATTTTAAAACTCCTGTAGTGAACACTTATTTAATAATATCAACAATCGTAAAATTTAAAGTTGTTAGCTTTATTAATTTTGGATTAAGTTGTGTTAAAATTTTTTTATGCAAAAAGTTCAAATTTCAAAAATGAAGGTGGAAGATGTAGAGGCGGTTTATAACATTGAAGCGCTTGTTCATCCTGAACATCATTGGTCTAAAGATTCTTTTTGTAATGAAATAGCGAATAACTTGGCATATTATTACTGTTTGAAAGATGAAACAGGAAAATGTCTTGGATTCATTGGTTTGTGGCATATTTTTGAAGAAGCTCATATTACTACGCTTGCAGTTCATCCTGATTGTAGAAATATGCAATTGGCTCAGGTGTTAATGATAAAGGCAATTGAAGATTGTTATAAAGATATGATTAAATACATTACACTTGAGGTTAGGGAAAGTAATATTCCAGCTATTTCTTTATATCAAAAGTTTTTGTTTGAATCTGTTGGAATGAGAAAAAATTATTATCAAGATAATGGTGAAAATGCAATCATTATGTTTACCCAAAATATTTGGTATGATAAGTTTAAAAATAATTTTAATTCGATAAAAGAAAACATTAATAAGGTTGACGTCTCTTATGATGAATAAACGTTTAAAGGCAGGTATTAAAAAATTTCATAAGGAAAATACAAAGATAAGATTTTGTATTGGAACACTTGCGCTTATGTTCTTTTGTCTGGTGTTGCTTGTTATTGCGACTTTTACTCAAATTAAGATTAATTTTAACATCCCAGCTGAAACTGGTTTGGGTTCGTATTTGAAGTTTGAATATATTCCTCAGATTCCAATTGTTATATTTATTGCGACACTATTGGGTGAATGTTGGGGATTGCTTACAATATTGATATATATATTCTTGGGTTTGACAGCTTGGTTTCCTTTTTTTGCGTTGGGTGGTGGATTATCATATGTGTTTCAATATAATTTTGGTTATATTTTTGCATATATCCCTGCTGTAATTATGACAGCACAAGAACTTAAGAAAAATAAAAATGTATGGACAATGATATTGGCTGTTTTATATGGTGTTGTAATAGTCCACGTTATCGGAATTATTTATATGTCTATTATTGCGCTATTTAGACATGACTCTATTCAATTTATTGGAAATTGGGTGTATTATCAGTCTTTATCAAAAATATTATATGACATAGTATTCGGCATCCTTGCTTTGATTGTAGCGAAAGGATGCCGTAAAGTACTTTGGTTGATTATGGGCTAATTATAAGCCTATTCTCATTAATGACATTACTATTATACGTTCTGCAACTTGTAAAAGAATAAATGCAATCAAAGGTGAAATGTCTATCATTCCGATTGGTGGAATAACAGCCTTGAATGGTGCCATAATTGCGTTATATATTTTTACGAGAGTTGCAATTGGTTCTTTCTTTGGGTCAAAGATTGGTACCCAGCTTAAAAGAACTACAATTAATATCACTAGGTATATTGCTCTGAATATCAAAGAAACGATAAATGAAATCATAATGTATCCTTTATGAAGTATGAGATGTATTATGACATTCGCAGTTAGTTCTTTCTACTGGAATGTTTTCTATAATAGCTACTAATAATTTTTTCAAGTTAGCAATATTTGATTTAAATACTTGCATTACTTCTTGGTGTGTTACTGGCGGAACGTCACCAACAAGACCAGCATCATAATCTGTGATTAATGCAATTGTTATTGGGCACATATCAAGTTCGTGAACTAAATGAACTTCTGGATATTGGCTCATGTTGATTACTTCCCATCCTTGATTTGTGAAAAATTTAGATTCTGATTTTGTTGAAAATCTTGGACCATTGATAACAACAACTGTACCTGTTTCGTGAACTGTAATCCCTATTTTTTTTGCTTGTTCAATAGCGATTTTTCTAAGCTCTGGACAATATGGGTCAGCAGCGCTTGGATGAACACATTCTGGACCTTCGAAGAATGTGTTTTTCCTTCCGTCAGTCCAATCAACGAATTGGTCACAAATTACAAATTCACCAGGTTTAACGTGTGTTTGTAAACTACCTGACGCACAAGGAGAAATTACTCTTGTGCAACCTAATGATTTTAAAGCCCAAACGTTTGCTCTGTAATTTACAGTATGAGGCAAAAATCTATGGTCTCTGCCATGTCTTGGAATGAATGCAACTTTTTTTCCAAATATTTCGCCAATTGTTATTGGGTCAGAAGGTTGACCATAAGGAGTATCAACAACAACTTCTTCGCAATTAGTGCCAGCTTCTTCAAAGAAACTATAAAATCCACTTCCGCCAATAATACCGATTTGTGCTTGTAATTTTTCGCTCATACTTATCTCCTAAAAACTGATAAGTATTA
>CAZNLZ010000095.1:0-6244 GCA_964574225.1 uncultured Muribaculaceae bacterium
CTGTAGGTTTACCACCTTCCATAACTGCAACTACGGAGTTTGTTGTACCTAAGTCTATACCAATTGTTTTTGCCATAATTTTTTATCTCCATTTCCTTTGTTTATTTTTTCTCTATATTGTTTATAACATCGATTTTCAAGTTTCCTTAAAAAATAAACAAAAAATTAATAATTGAGAAATTTCAAGACAGCGAAATTGTGTACGGCAATGCCACTTAGTAGATTGAATGATTAAAAGTTACAGAGTGATAATTATTCAAAACTAATAATACCTGTTTTAATAAATTTATGATTTAAGTTTTATTTAATATAAAGTTCTTATCTTTTAATTTATTAAAATCTATATTTTCAAATTCTTTTTTATTAAAAACTCCACCATTTTCTTTTAAAAAATTTTTAGCAGTATTTTCATCTGTAAACACGTATTTTATATTTATTTTTTCTTTTTCAAATTGGTTGATAAATGTAATGAATGGAGAATTTGAATAATTTACATTACTTCTGCGTTCGTTTATATTTTCAAAAAATGGCCAAAAAAAGATATCATCACAAAGTTCATCATTTAAAAATGCTTTTTGGTTTTTAATAGAAGCTAATCTTATTATTTTTTCTAATTTATAATATTCTTTTTTTAGTGGCTTAATTTGATTTTCTAAAAATTCTTTATAAAAATAAAAATTACTTATGTTTAAAAATAAACTTGAAATTAAAAAAATACTTATAAATACTTTGTTTTGAATTAATTTATAATTTATTATCAATCGTATCAATGTAAAAATGAATGCAAACAAAATAAATGAATAAATCATATGTAAGTCCGCATGTATTATCCAATATTCTCCTTCTTCATAGTGAGTTCTTCCTAAAAGTTTTAAAGAAAAAAAGAAACTTAATATTCCAATAAAAAAACTAAGTATTAATAAACAAGTTTTTTGTACATTTTCTTCTTTTGATTTTTTTATAAATAAGAATATTATTTGAAATATTATTAATGATATTTCAACAATGTGTTTACCAAAAATGTATTTTATGTAGTCAAAAAGAAATGGAATAAAATCAAAGAAATAATCAAACACATTAGGAAAATTTCCATCAGATTTTCGTAAAAAAGTACCTGTTTTAACAAGAACCAAACAACCCAAAATGGCACATAAAACCCAAAATAATGTATAAAAATTTTTATTTTTGATTTGAAAAATGGTGTAGAATAAAATTCCAATTAAAGTAGAAACACACAACATTTCGTTTGAAGTACAAATTAAAAAAATCATTGAAGAAATTAAAATTATCTTTTTTTTCGACAAATTTTCACTTGATGTTACAAGCAAATAGAATAGACCTACAAACATAAATGCAGGAAGTAACATTCTAAAAAAACCATCATAAACAAAAAGGACGTTAGCTTGTTGTTTTGCTATGAAAAACAATATGGAAGAACAAAATATAAAAGTTGAAAAAAAGAACAAGTTAAATTTTTTGTCTATACGTAAAATTGCATTAAAAATAAAAATAAAAGAGATTATAAATAAACTTTCTATATAACAAAAAAATTGACCTTTAAATGTGCTTGGATGAATGTCAAATAATCTTGGTAAACAAGTAGTAAAAAGATTATCAAAAAAACCGGAAATAAATATACCATTACTTGGTTCTTTTAAAATATTTTTGAAAGAGTCACATAATGCAGTATCTACATCGTCAAGATATATAAAAGAATTTGAAAATAAATTACTAAAAATTAAAAATTCAAAAATGATTAATAAAAAAAATAATAAATAAAGTAATTTATTTTTTAAAACAATATTCATAACGCTTCATCCTAACTTTAAAACAATTATACATTAATTTTACAATACTTGCCTAAGAAAAAAACTTGTATATATAATTTAAACTATGAAAAATCTATTAGAAAAACTAAAAAATCAGGTTATTATTTCGGTTCAAGCAATGCCGGATGAGCCTTTATATAAGGAAGAATGCTTAACCGCTATGATGCAATCAGTTGTTAATGGTGGTGCAAAAGCTCTTCGTCTTGCTGGTGCAAGAGATATTAAAAATTCTAAAGAGCTTTTTGATGTTCCTGTTATTGGTTTAACTAAGCCAGATAAACTTCCAAAAAATTGGATGGAGGTTGTTTATATTACACCAACATTAAAAGAAGTTGATGAACTTATAACTGCTGGTGCTGATATTATTGCAACTGACGCTACAAATCGTCCACGTCCTAAGGAAAGTTTAGAAGAGATAGTTAAGTATATTAAAGAAAAAAATAGACTTTCTATGGCAGATATTTCAACTTTTGAAGAAGGTGTAAAAGCTAGAGAAATTGGCTTTGATATTATTTCAACAACATTATCTGGTTACACAAAACATTCAAGACAAGATTTAAAAATACCTGATTTTGAACTACTTAAAAAATTAGTAAAAGAATTAGATTGTCCTGTTATTTTAGAAGGAAGAATTTGGGAGCCAAGTGAGGTTGATAAAGCATTTGAATTAGGTGCATATTCTGTGGTTATCGGCTCAGCGGTAACTAGACCACAATTAATAACAAAAAGATTTATTGAGAGAGGATAAAATGACTAAAGTTTTGGCGATAGATGTTGGTGGAACAAAATTATCTTATGCAATTATTAATGAAAAAGGTGAATTTTTAAGTGAAGTAAAAAAGACTTATACACCCAAAAATGTTGATGAATTAGTAAAAACTTTTAAAAGCATAATTACTGAAAATGAAAATGATATTGATATGACAGCATTTGCAACTGCTGGTGCTGTTAATATAGAAAATACAAAAGTAGATTCATCAACACCGAATTTGCCAAAAGGTTATAACGATATAGATTTTTCTACCTTAAGTAATAAACCAGTTTTTGTTGAAAATGATGCTAATGCGGCTGCTTGGGCTGAGTATAAAGTGGGCAGCGCAATTGGTGAAGATAATAATATAACAATTACACTTGGAACAGGTGTTGGTGGTGGTTTTATTGTTGATGGTAAATTACTTCGTGGAAAATCTGGTCGTGGTGGTGAAGTTGGCAGTATAAAAATAAATGGACGTGGTAGAGTTTGTACTTGTAATAGAAAAGATTGCTGGGAAAGCTATGCTTCTGGTACAGGTTTGAAAAAAACAGCAGAGGAAGTTGCTCTTGTTGACGAAATTATAAAGACAAGTATTTATAAAGATAAAAAAGCTGAAGAAATCACTACTTATGATATTGTTGATGGATTAAAAAAATCCGATGAATATTCAATAAAAGTATTTAATATTTGGAAACAAGATTTAATAACAGGTTTAATTAGCATAACAAATATTTTTGACCCTGAAACTATCGTAATTTCGGGCGGAATGGGTGAGTTTATAGATACTGATGAGATAGCTAATAGAGTAAATAGTGAAATTGTTGTTGCTCCGGTAAAAATAAAGCTTGCAAAGGCTGGTAACCATGCCGGCATGATTGGTGCAGCACTTTTAGCTTGCCTAAAATATGACAATTAAAAGTATTTAGGTTATAATTATTTTATAGTTTTTGAGAGGTTTTATATGAAAGTTGTTTTAAATATACTTTGTTGGTTGTTGGTTGCTTCTTGTTGTTATTTTCCATTTGCATATAATCATAGCGATATGGATAAAAAAGAAATTAAAATTAGCCATATTTTGGTAAATTCGCAAGAAAAAGCTCTTGAGATTAGAAAAGATATTGTAGAAAACAATAAAACATTTGAAGAAATGGCAGAAAAATATTCTATTTGTGAATCAAAAGTACAAAAAGGTGATATTGGCTATAATATGAGAAAAAAGGGTCTAATCCCAGAGTTTGAAAATGCTGCTTTTAAATTAGCTGTTGGTGAAATTTCAGAACCAGTAAAAACAGAAGTTGGCTGGCATTTAATAAAGGTTACAGACGCAAAATATTTTTCAGATAAAGAAAACTTTTCAAGAAGATATTTTTAATATACAATTTTAATGTCAAATAAAAAAGGATAAGTTATGACAAGAAATCAACTCCCAGAGGGTGTAGGTAAAAAAATAGTTGAAGCATTAAAAAGACAAGCAGAAGCAGATATTTCTCCTGTTGAAGAAGCAAATTCTTCATTGGGTGGTAGCTTGCCTTTAACAGAAATAGAAGATTTACCAGAACTTCAATATGAACCATTAAACGAAGTTCAAGAAGCTGGTGAAGATTTAATTATTGAAGAAGATCCTATGGTTTCTGAGGGTGTATTTAAAGTAAAAGAAGAAGTTGCTCCAAAACCATTTATGGAACAACCAAAAGTTCAACCTGTTCCACAACCACAATTTAATAATGTTTCTTTAAATCAAGAAAAATTACAACAAGCAATTTTACAATCAGCAAATTCAAAAATGGCTATTCCTGCTAATGTTGCTATTTTAAGAAACTTGATTAATACATTACCAGTTGGTGTTACAAAGCAAACAGGTGCTCAAATTATTAAACAAACTCTTGAAGCTATGGGTATTCCAATGAACAGTATTCTTAAGGAAGCTCAAGTATTCCAAGAAGAATTGAATAGCTCTACAAGAGAATGTATGATTAAAATTCAAGAATATAAAACACAAATTATGCAACTTGAAGCTTCTGTTCAAGAATATCAACAAAATATAACTCAAGTAAATGATATTGTTAGTATGTTCTTGTTAGCAGATAAATAAAAAATTGATTAGATTAAAAAAAGAAGTAAGTATTAAACTTACTTCTTTTTTGTTGTTATATTTTTAATTAGTTAAAGCGAACTCTTGTTAAATCAGCTTTGCGGATTCTCACACTTTGTGGAGTAATTTCTAATAATTCATCATCAGCAATATATTCCATGCAATCTTCTAAAGACATTTTTCTGTGAGCTTGCAAAGTAACCATAACATCAGCAGTTGCGCTTCTCATATTTGTAAGTTTTTTAGTTTTACAAACATTGATTTCGATATCTTGAGGTCTGTTGTGTTCACCAACAACCATTCCTCTATAAACCTTTGTTTTTGGTGTTAAGAAGAATACGCCTCTATCTTCAAACTGTGCTAAAGCATAAGGAATAGCTTCACCTTGTTCGTGAGAAACTAATGAACCATTTCTTTGTTTAGAAATATCACCAGCGTATGGTTTATAAGTATCAAATGTGTGGTTCATAATACCTTCACCACGAGTCATTCTGATAAACTCTCCTCTAAAACCAATCAAGCCTCTTGCTGGAATTGAGAAGTTTAACATTGTTCTGCCTTTTGCGTTTTGCATATGAAGCATTTCACCTTTGCGGTTAGAAAGCTTTTCAATACAAGCACCTGCACAAGCTTCTGGAACGTCTATTAATAAGTCCTCGAATGGTTCCATCATAACGCCATCAACGTATTTTATAATAACTTCTGGTTTAGATACTTGGAATTCAAAACCTTCACGTCTCATAGTTTCGATTAAAATACTTAAATGAAGTTCACCACGACCAGAAACTCTAAAACTTTCTGTTGTATCTGTATCTTCAACACGTAAGCTTACATTTTTTTCTAATTCGTCATAAAGTCTTTTTCTAACTTGTCTTGAAGTTACAAATTTTCCTTCTTGACCAGCAAATGGGCTATCATTTACTGAGAAAATCATTTGAAGCGTTGGTTCATCAACTTTAATTAGAGGTAATGCTTCTGTACAATCTGGCATTGTAACAGTATCTCCGATATGGATATCATCAAAACCTGTAATTGCAACAATATCACCAGCAACAGCTTCTTGTGCTTCAACTCTACCAAGGTCTTCAAATACGTATAGTTTTACGATTTTACCCTTTATAATTCTGCCATCAGCTTTAATCAGGTTTACTTGTTGCTGAGATTTAATAGTACCATTTAGAACTCTACCAATTGCAATTCTTCCAACATAATCATTATAGTCTAGTGTTGTAACTTGGAATTGAAGAGTTTTTTCTTTATCACCTGATGGGTGTTTAACGTTTTCTAAAATGCAATCTAATAATGGTTCAAGAGTTTGCGAATCATCTTCAATATTCTTTTTAGCAAAACCAGCTAAACCATTTGCATATACATAAGGGAAGTCGATTAACTCTTCATTATCAGTAAGTTCTGTAAATAAGTCGAATACCTTATCAACGGCGCCATCTGGGTCAGCACCTTGTTTATCAATTTTGTTGATTACAACAATAATTTTAATACCAAGTTCTAGTGCTTTTGATAATACAAATCTTGTTTGAGGCATTGGACCTTCTTGAGCGTCAACAATTA